>NZ_DHXG01000019.1:26399-63782 GCF_002413585.1 Paracoccus sp. UBA5162 | reverse complement strand
GGGCCGCGGGCGGCGGCGGCGCGACTGCCGTTCCTCGCGGCGCCGCGTTCACTTTATCCGTCCCGCGCCATTCAGCCGCGTTGCGGCATGGCGAGGCATGATGTAACCATCTTGCGCAAACAGGCAAAGGAATCCTTATGCGTGCATTTCTGCTGCGGTTGGTCGCCCTGCTGTCTCTTTCGGCGCCGGTGCAGGCGTTCGAGACGAATGCGCAGACGGCATGGGTCTATGACGTCGCCACGGGCACCGTGCTGATGGAAAAGAATGCCGACCAGCAGATCCCGCCGGCATCGATGTCGAAGCTGATGACCATCTACATGCTGTTCGAAGCCCTGCGCGAAGGCCGGGTGCAGATGGATACGCGGCTGCCGGTCTCGACCAAGGCGCGGCAGATGCAGGGCTCGACCATGTTCCTCAATGAACAGGATCGCCCGACGGTGGACGAACTGATCAAGGGCATCATCGTGCTGTCGGGCAACGACGCTTGCGTCGTGGTGGCCGAGGGACTTTCCGGAACCGAAGCGGCCTTTGCCCGTCAGATGACCCAGAAGGGCAAGGAGATCGGATTGACCAATTCGGTCTTCACCAATTCCTCGGGCTGGCCGGACCCGGATCACCTGATGACGGCGCGCGATCTTGGCACGCTCGCGGTTCGGCTGATCCGCGATTTTCCCGAGCTCTACAAGAATTTCGCGATCAGGGAATTCGGCTTTGACGGCCGTGCGCCGGCCAACCGCTTCAACCGCAACCCGCTGCTGAGCCTTGGCATCGGTGCCGACGGGCTGAAGACCGGCCACACGCAAGAGGCCGGATACGGCCTTGTCGGTTCGGCCGTGCAGAACGGGCGCCGGGTGGTGTTCGTGATCACCGGCCTGTCCGGCGAGACCGCCCGCGCCGAAGAGGCCGAGCGGATCGTGAACTGGTCCTTCCGCCAGTTCACGATGAAGAAGCTTGTTCCCGCAGGCGAGACGGTGGTCGAGGCCCCCGTCTGGCTCGGAACCCAGGACCGGCTGGGTCTGACCACCGATGAGGGCGTGAATGTGCTGATCCCTGCGGGTGCGCAGGACAGCGTCAAGGTCGAGGCGGTCTATGATTCGCCCATTCCGGCGCCCATCGCCAAGGGCGACGAAGTGGGCCGGCTGGTCGTCACCGTGCCCGGCGCAAAGGATGCCGTGACACCGCTGATCGCCGCGCAGGACGTGCCCGCCGCCGGGTTCATGGGCCGGATGAAGGGCGCCGTGACCCGGCTGGGCAACAAGGCGGTCCAGGCCGCCGGCCTCTGAGCCATGTTCATCAGCTTCGAGGGGATCGACGGCTGCGGCAAGTCAACGCAGGCCCGGCTGCTGGCCGATGCGCTGCGCGCCGAAGGCCGCCATGTCGTGCTGACCCGCGAGCCCGGCGGCAGCCCCGGCGCCGAAGAGATCCGGCGCCTGCTGGTCGAGGGCACGGGCGAACGCTGGTCGCCCGAAACCGAATGTCTGCTGTTCACCGCCGCCCGGCGCGACCATCTGGAACGGACCATCCGCCCGGCCCTGGCCGCGGGCCGGACCGTCGTCTCGGACCGCTTCGCCGATTCCACGCGCGTCTATCAGGGCGCGGCGCGGGGCGATCTGCGTGGCATCGTGGACCGGCTGCACGCGCTGATGATCGGGACCGAGCCCGACCGGACCTTTGTCATCGATATCGACCCGCCCACCGCCGTGGCGCGGGGCCATGCGCGCGGCGGGATCGAGAACCGCTATGAAAGCCTGGGCCTTGGCTTCCAGCAGGCGCTGGCCGGGGGATTTCGGGCCTTGGCCCGCGAATATCCGGCCCGCGTCCGGATGATCGACGGCAGCGGCGCGCCCGAGGACGTGGCCGCGCGGGTCCGGGCGGCGTTGTGAAGACCGACCCCGCGGATATCCCCGAACCCGACCGCGTGCCCGGCGCGCCCCACCCGCGGATGACGGCGCGCGTGATCGGTCAGGACGAGGCCGTTCGCGATTTTGTCGAGGCATCGCGCGGCGGGCGTCTGCATCATGCCTGGCTGCTCACCGGGCCGCGCGGCATCGGCAAGGCAACGCTGGCCTGGTCCATCGCGCGCTGGCTTTTGGCGGGCACGGACAGCGACGATCTGTCCGTGCCGGGCAACGCGCCCGCCGCCCGCCGCCTTGCCGCCCTGTCCGAACCGAATCTGCAACTGGTCCGCCGCCCCTGGGACGACAAGGCCAACAGGCTGCGGGCCGAAATCACCGTCGAAGAGATCCGCAGGCTGCTGTCGTTCTTTCACCTCTCGGCGGCCGAAGGCGGGCGGCGCATCGCCATCATCGACACCGCGGACGACATGAACACCGCCGCCGCGAATGCGCTGCTGAAGGTGCTGGAGGAACCGCCCAGGGACGGGCTGATCCTGATGATCGCGCACCAGCCCGCGCGGCTTCTGCCGACGATCCGCTCACGCTGCCGAACGCTGCGCCTGAACCCGCTGAAACCTGACCTGATGACCGAGGTGCTGTCGGATCTGGGCGTCGATCAGGATGCCGTCGCGCTGGCGGCATTGTCGGGCGGTTCGGTCGGCGAGGCGTTGCGGCTGGCCGGACAGGACGGGCTGAAACGCTATCAGCAGATCGTCGACCTGTTCGCCACCCTGCCCCGGATGGACCGGATTGCGGCGGCCCGGCTGGCCGAGACAGCGGCGGGTCGGGCCAATGCCGACGGCGATCCCTTCGACCTGACGATCACGCTGCTGGACCGGTTCCTGACCCGAACCGCGCGCGCCGGGCTGATGGGCGCGCCCCTGCCGCAAGCCGCGACCGGCGAAGGCGCGCTGCTGGCGCGGCTGTCACCCGATGACCGCGCCGCCCGCGACTGGGCTGGCGCGCAGGCGCGGCTGTCGGCGCGTGCGCGCGCCGGTCGGGCGGTCAACCTTGACCCTGCCGCGCTGGTGATGGATATGCTGACGGAACTGGCGCATCTGCCGCCGGCACAATCCGCCCTGCCAGCCACAGGTTGACCATGAACCAAGCGGCCCCACCGCCGATTGTCGACAGCCATTGCCATCTGGATTTTCCCGATTTCGACGGCGAACATGACGCGCTGATCTCCCGCGCCCGGGCGGCCGGGGTGACGCGCATGGTGACAATCTGCACAAGATTGCGCCTCGAGCCTCAGGTCCGCGCGCTGGCCGAGGCGCATGATGGCGTCTTCTACGCGGCCGGCACCCACCCGATGAGCGTCGCGGACGAACCGATGGCCACCCTCACGGATCTGCTGCGTCTGGCCGATCATCCGAAATTCGTCGGCATCGGCGAGACCGGGCTGGATTACCATTATACCGCCGAAAGCGCCGCGGCCCAGGCCGAAAGCCTGCGTGTCCATATCGAGGCCGCGCGCCGCACCGGTCTGCCACTGATCATCCATGCCCGCGACGCAGATGCAGACATGGCCCGCATCCTGACCGAGGAACATCGCGCCGGCCCCTATTCCTGCGTGATGCATTGCTTCAGCAGCGGTCCGGACCTTGCGCAGGCGGCGCTGGATCTGGGCTTTTACCTGTCCATGTCGGGCATCGCAGCCTTTCCGCGATCCTCGGATCTGCGCAAGATCTTCGCCGCCGCCCCGGTGGACCGTATCCTGGTCGAAACCGACAGCCCCTATCTGGCCCCCCCGCCCCATCGCGGACGGCGCAACGAACCCGCCTATGTCGCCAGCACCGCCGCCGTGGGGGCCGAGGTCTTCGGCATGGGCTACGCCGATTTCGCCAAGCAGACCTGCGAGAATTTCGACCGGCTGTTCCCGAAGGCGGCGGGACAGCGGGTCGGGGGCCAGCCGTGATTCGCGCCACGATCCTTGGTTGCGGCTCGTCGGGGGGCGTGCCGCGGCTGGGCGGCCGCTGGGGGGCCTGCGATCCGACGAACCCGAAGAACCGCCGCCGCCGCTGTTCGCTGCTGGTGGAAAGGAACGGGCCCCAGGGCACGACACGCGTGCTGATCGACACCGGCCCGGACATGGTGCCGCAACTGCTGGATGCCGATGTGGGCACACTGGAAGCGGTGATCTATACCCATGCCCATGCCGATCATGTCCATGGTATCGATGATATCCGTCAGCTGGTCCACAATTCCCGCCGCCGGATGCCTGTCTGGGCCGCTCAGCCGACCGCGCAGGCATTGCTCGATCGCTTTTCCTATGTCTTTCTGACGCCCGAAGGCAGCAATTATCCCCCGATCTGCGAACTGAACCGGATCGAGGGGCCGGTCACGATCGACGGCGCCGGCGGCGCCATCGTCTTCCATCCCTTCCGCGTCACCCATGGCGAGATCGACGCGCTTGGCTTTCGCATCGGTGGCCTGGTCTATCTGCCCGACGTTTCGGACATCCCCGACGCGGCCTGGCCCCTGATCGAGGGCGCCCAGATCTTTGTCTGCGATGCCCTGCGGCTGGATCCCCATCCCAGCCACGCGCATCTGGCGCGCACGCTGGAATGGCTGGCGCGCTCGGGCGTGCCGCGGGGGATCGTGACAAACATGCATATCGACCTGGATCACGACGCGGTCATGGCGATGACGCCCGATCACGTCATCCCGGCCCATGACGGCATGGTGCTTGACGTTCAAGACGAGGCCCCCGCGATCGCGGCCGCGCTGTGAGCGCGCTGTTCACCATCGTCCTGCCGGTCTTTCTGGTCATCGGCTTCGGCTATCTGGTGACATGGCGCGGCTGGTTTTCCGAAGGCGCCGTGGACGGGCTGATGCGCTTTGCCCAGAATTTCGCGGTGCCGACGCTGCTTTTCGCGTCCATGGCGCGGCTGGATATCGGCAGCAACTTCCAGCCGGTGCTGCTGCTGTCCTTCTATCTCGGCGCGTTCGCCAGCTTTCTGGCGGGGTGGGCGGGCGCGAAATATCTGTTTCGCCGCAGCCCCGCCGATTGCGTCGCGATCGGTTTTGTCTGCCTGTTCTCGAACAGTCTGCTGATGGGCGTCCCGATCACCGAGCGCGCCTTTGGCGCGGCAGCGCTGGCCGGCAATTGGGCGATCATCGCGATCCATTCGCCGCTGCTCTACACGTTCGGGATCACGGTGATGGAGTTCACGCGCGCCAGGGGAACCGGCCTTTCGGTCGGCCGTGTCGCCCTGCGTGCTCTGACCGGCGTGCTGCACACGCCGCTGGTCATTGGCATCCTGTCGGGACTGGCGATGAACGCGCTGATGCAGGCCGGGATGACGATGCCGGAGGGCTTCTGGGCGGCGGTGGACATGATTTCGCGCGCGGCCCTGCCTGCCGCCCTGTTCGGGCTGGGCGGCATCCTCTACCGATACCGGCCGGAAGGCGATATGGCCGCGATCGCCATGTGCTGCGCCTGTTCGCTTCTGCTGCATCCGGCGATCACCTACGGCTTGGGCCGGGCCGGCGGGCTGGATACGGCAGGTCTGCGTTCGGCGGTGATGACGGCGTCGATGGCACCGGGCATCAACGCCTATCTCTTCGCCAACATCTATGCCTCGGCCCGCCGCGTCGCCGCCTCGACCGTGCTGATCGGCACCGCGGCTTCGGTCCTGACGATCTGGATGTGGCTGGCGATCCTGCCCTAGGCAGCCCGCCGGGAATCAGTGCGGGGTGATGCCCCGAATTCGTTCGGACCGGCGTCGCAACAATTCGACGCTGGCCAGCAGCGCGATCGAAAACAGCACCAGGATGGTGGCCACGGCCAGGATCGCCGGGCTGATCTGTTCGCGGATTCCGTTCCACATCTGGCGCGGAATGGTCTGCTGGTCGGGACCGGCGATGAACAGCACCGCCACCACCTCGTCGAAGGAGGTGACAAAGGCAAACAGCGCCCCCGAGATGACGCCCGGCAGGATCAGCGGCATCGTCACCCGGAAGAAGGTCGTTCGGGGATTGGCGCCAAGGCTTGCCGCAGCCCGGTTCAGCGACTGATCAAAGCCCACCAGCGTCGCGGTGACGGTGATGATGACAAAGGGAATGCCCAGCGTCGCATGGGCCAGGATGACCCCCAGATAGGTGCCGGCCAGCCGCCCGCAATTGGTCGGTAACCCGATCATCCCCAGCAATTCGCAGGGGTTGGAGTAGAAGAAGAACATCCCCGTCGCGGTGATGATCAGCGGCACGATCATCGGCGAGATCAGCGTCGCCATGATCGCCCGGCGCAGCGGCATTTCGGGCCGCGACAGGCCAAGCGCGGCCAGCGTGCCCAGGCCGGTGGCGATGAGGGTGGCGAAAAAGCCGATGATGATCGAGTTCTTGGCCGCCTGCACCCATTTCGCATTGGCCCATGCGTCGGACCAGAAGGCGCTGCCGGTCGCATCGGGGTTCTGCATCCCGAAGGTCAGCAGGCTGCGATACCAGCGCAGGCTGTAGCCCTCGGGATCGAAGCTGCGCATCTTGTCGGTAAAGGTGAAATAGGGTTCGGCGTTGAAGGATAGCGGAATGATCACCACGATGGGCGCGATCAGGAAGAACAGGATCAGCCCGCACATGACCAGATAGGTATAGTGCCAGATCCGCTCCAGCGGGGTTGCATAGGTCGGGACAGCCATCGTTCACCCCAGCTTCAGATTGTCGATGCCCACCAGCCGGTCGTAAAGCCAGTAGAGAACCAGAACCGAGGCCAGAAGCAGCGCGGCAAGGGCTGCGGCCATGGACCAGTTCAGCGTATCGGTCATATGCGTCGCGATCATGTTCGAGATCAGCTGACCCGACGAGCCGCCGACCAGCGCCGGCGTGATGTAATAGCCGACCGCGAGGATGAAGACCAGCAGCGCGCCCGCCCCCAGCCCCGGCAGCGTCTGCGGAAAATAGATCCGGCGGAAGGCGGTCCAGCTTGTCGCGCCCAGGCTGCGCGCGGCCCGGACATAGGAGGGATTGATCGTTCGCATCACCGAATACAGCGGCAGAATCATGAAGGGCAGCAGGATATGCGTCATCGCGATGATCGTGCCCGTGCGGTTATAGATCATCTGCAGGCGCTGGCCGTTGTCGATCACGCCCACCCAGACCAGCAGGTCGTTGATCACGCCCTGCTGTTGCAGCAGCACCATCCACGACGTCGTGCGCACCAGCAGCGAGGTCCAGAAGGGCAGCAGGACCAGGATCATCAGCAGGTTCGATTTCCGCATCGGCAAGGTCGCCAGCAGATGCGCGACGGGAAAGCCCAGAACAAAGGTCAGGCCGGTAATCAGCAGCGACAGCCAGAAGGTGCGCATGAACAGCATGACATAGACCTGCTGGCGCTCGGGCACCTGCTCGATACTGCCGTCATCGGCCCGCGTCCGGTCCAGCGCCGCAAGATAGAAATTTCCGGTATAGGGGGTCGCGGCGTTGCGCATCGCGCTCCACAATTGCGGCGACTGCCATTGCTCGTCGATGGCCAGCAGCGTCTCCTTGTAGGGCGGCTCCAACCCGCGGCGGACCTTGCGGCCGGTCGAGGTGAACAGAGACCGGGTGCCGGGCACGTCATAATTGATCCGGGTGCCGACGACGCCGATGCTGCGCTCTTCGGCCGAGGCTTGCAGATCCGTGGCCAGTGCCGTCCAGGCGGCATCGTCGGGCGGCGTCCCGCGGGGATTGTTCGCGAACCAGGCCGAAATCTGCGGCATGTTCGCCGAAAAGCCGTCATTGTAGAACGAGCGCTGCAGCATCTGCCCGATCGGCACCACGAAGGTGATCAGGATGAAGGCCAACAGCGGCAGTACCAGCAGAAAGGCGCGGCGCTTGGCCCGGCGCTGGCTGCGTGCCAGCGCGCGCGCCAGAGGGCGGCCGTCGGCGGTGGTCAGCGTCCCGTCGGTTTCGCCCGCGGCGGTGGTGACGATGGCGGCATGTGGATCAAGAGCGTTCGCCATGAATTCCCCGAAAAATCAGGTATCGCCCCCGCCCATGCGGGCGGAGGCGGCGGGTGCGGATCAGGAGCCGGCCAGCCAGGCGTTGAACCGCTCGGTCAACTCGGCATCGTGATCGGCCCAGAATTCCGGGTCGTCCATGACCGCGGTCTTCAGGTGATCGGGATTGGTGGGCATGTGCGGCGCCATCTCGGTCTTGCCGTCCTGATACATGCCGACCAGCGCGGCCGAGGATTGCCGCGCCGGGCCATAGGCGATGTATTTCGCCTGATCGGCCAGCCGCTGGGTGTCGGTGGCGAATTTCAGATATTCCATCGCCGCCTCGGGATGGGGCGCCTCTTTCGGGATGACGAACATGTCCATGTCCATGTACTGGCCGTCCCAGATGATCTCGAAGGGCTTGCCCTCGCCGACCATCGCGTCGAAGAAGCGGCCGTTATAGCCGGTGGTCATGGACACTTCGCCATCGGCCAGCAGTTGCACCGGCTGGGCGCCGGCTTCCCACCAGACGACATCATTCTTGATCGTGTCGAGCTTGGCAAAGGCCTGGTCGACGCCTTCCTGCGTGCCCAGCTTGTCATAGACCTGATCCGGCGCCACGCCATCGGCGATCAGCGCCAGATACAGCGTACGCTTGGGATTCTTGGGCAGACCGCGCTTGCCGGGAAACTTCTCGGTGTCGAAGAAATCGGCGGCCGTCTTGGGCGCGTCGCCTTGGTACTTGGTCTTGTCAAAGGCGATGACGGTGCCCCAGAAGATGTTGGCGACGGCGCAATCCTGCAAGGCACCGTCGATGAAATCCTGGGATGCCGGGGTGCCATCGGGCGCGGCGGGCAGGTTGGCCGGGTCGATTTCCACCAGCGCGCCCTCGTCGCACAGGCGGATCGCGTCAGAAACCTCGATATCGAAGACATCGCCGGTGACGTTGTTGGCCTCGACCTGGGCCTTCAGCGGCGTGGCGGGGTTGTCGGCGGCGATCATGTTGACCTTGATGCCGGTCTTTTCGTTGAACGGCTTGTTATAGGCCTCAACCTGCGACATCTCGTAGGCGCCGCCCCAGGACACCACGTTGACCTCGCCCTCGTCCGCAAGGGCCGCATGGCCCAGACCGACCATTGCTGTGGTCAGGATCAGAACTTTCTTCATCTTGCACTCCCTGTCGTGAACTTCCGGCATTTCCAAGCCGTTGTCGTTCAATCTTCAAGTCTTGCGCAAACGCCGGGACCATCCCGGCGCCCGCGCCCGAGACGGCCTAGCCGGCAAGCCAGCTGTTGAACCGTTCGTTCAGTTCCGCGTCATGATCGACCCAGAAATCCAGGTCCGAACCAAGCGCGTCGGTCATGTTCGCCTCGGTCGTCGGAAGATTGGGACCCATCGGTTGATTGGTCCCCTCAATATTTCCGACCAGCGCGGCGGCCGATTTGCGCGGCGGACCATAGCTGATGAATTCCGCTGCCCGCGCCTGCGGTTCAGGCGAGGTCGAGAAGGTGATGAATTTCATCGCCTCGTCCTTGTTGGGCGCGCCTTTCGGCATCACCCAGCCCTCCATTTCATAGATCTGGCCGTCCCAGATGATCCTGAACGGCTTGCCCTCGCCCTGCGCGGCGTTGAAGATGCGGCCGTTGAAGGCATAGGCCATCGTCACCTCGCCATCGGCCAGCAGTTGCGGCGGCTGGGCGCCGGCCTCCCACCAGATGACATCGGACTTGATCTCTGCCAGCTTGGCGAAAGCCTGATCGACCCCCTCTTGCGTGGACAGGACATCATAGACCTGATCGGCCGGGACGCCATCGGCCATCAGCGCCAGTTCCAGATTGAACTTGGCACCCTTGCGCATGGCGCGCTTGCCGGGAAATTTTTCCAGATCGAAGAAATCGGCCGGGCTGGCGGGCTTGGCGTCCGGGAACTTGGACTCGTCATAGGCCAACACCATCGAATAGACATCGGTCGCCACGAAGCAATCGGTGATCGCGCCGTCGATGAAATCCTCTTCGGCGGGGGTGCCGTCGGGCGCGGGCGCCAGCATCGAGGGGTCGATGATTTCCAGAAGTCCCTCGTCGCACAGGCGCACGGCATCGGCATATTCGACCGAGGCCACGTCGGTCGTCACATTGCCCGCATCGACCATCGCCTTGATCGGCGTGGCCGGATTGTCGGTATCGGACATCCGCACCTTGATGCCGGTCTTTTCCTCGAACGGCTGGACATAGGCCTGAAGATGGCTGTTGCCATAGGCGCCGCCCCAGGACAGCAGGTTCACGTCGGCAAGGGCGGGTCCGGTCACAAGCGCGATGGCGGTGGTCAGGGCCAGAGTCGTCTTCATCGAAATCTCCGCTATTGGTCAGGAAGGACGCGGCACTTCGGCCGCCGGTCTTGGCCCGCAGGGGCCGAGTCGTCATGCCGGATCATACCGGGTCCAGCGCCCGGGCATCCTGGGGATGCCAGCCGATACGAATCTTCTGTCCCGGCTGCAGCCGGGTCTGCCCGGCCGTGTTGCGGAACTTCATCACGAAATTATCGCTGTCGGCCACCCGCAACCGCGTCCGCAGGATGTCGCCCATATAGATCACCTCGGCCACGTCGGCCTCGACGGTATGCGCGCCCTCGGGCATCAACTCGGATTTGAACTCGACCCGTTCGGGCCGGATCGAGACGGTGGTCCGCTGGCCCGATTCGCGGATATTGACGGCGGTCGCGTCGATCAGGTCGCCGCTGTCCAGCCGAACCAGCGCCTTGTCGCCATCCAGTTTTTCGATCGTGCCGGGCAAGGCATTGTTTTCGCCGATGAAGCCGGCGACAAAGCTGTTCTCGGGCCGTTCGTACAATTCGCTGGGCGTGGCAAGTTGCTGGATACGGCCGTCGTTGAAGACCGCGATCCGGTCCGACATGGTCAGCGCCTCGCCCTGATCATGGGTGACGTAGACGACGGTGATTCCAAGTTCTTCATGCAGGTGCTTGATCTCGAACTGCATGTGTTCGCGCAATTGCTTGTCGAGAGCGCCCAGCGGTTCGTCCATCAGGACCAGTTCCGGGTCGAAGACCAGCGCACGGGCCAGCGCGATCCGCTGCTGCTGCCCGCCCGAAAGCTGCGCCGGGCGGCGATTGGCAAAGGACCCCATCTGCACCATGTCCAGCGCGCGCCTGATGCGCGTGTCGCGTTCGGCCTTGTCCATGCCGCGCACTTCCAGCGGGAAGGAAAGGTTCTCGCCGACCGTCATGTGCGGGAACAGCGCATAGTTCTGAAACACCATGCCGATGCCGCGCTTGTGCGGCGGCACCTGGTTGATCGGGCGGCCCGCCAGCCGGATTTCGCCATGGGTCGCGGTTTCGAATCCGGCCAGCATCATCAGACAGGTGGTCTTGCCCGATCCCGACGGACCCAGCATGGTCAGAAACTCGCCCCGGCCGATCGAGAGATTGAGGTCTTTGACGACAAGCGTTTGCCCGTCATAACTTTTCTGCACGTGTTCGAAAGCGACGAATGCGTCGCCCGCACGATTGTCCAGCAATGGGCGCTCTCCCTGCGTTATCTTGTTCGTTCAGCGCGAGACCGAGGTTAAGCGTTGCCGCGCGGCGCTGGCAACACCAATTCCGACATTTCGGATGTCGCGGACGGCACCGCCGAAAATGCCCATGGATCATTCGCCTTGATCGCCGCGCCCTCCTGCCCGAAGCGCCGTGATCGGCGACAGCCAGGCAAGCAACAGGATCAGGATTGCGAATGTCGCATAGATGGATCCCTGGAAGATCCAACTGTCCTGGGGGACCGGGATCACGTTCGCAAGATTTCCCGGGCGAAACAGAAGAAGCAGGCCGACAAACAGCAGCGGCGTGGTCACGAGCGGAACGAGGCCAAGCGCCAGCGTGACATCGTAGGAATGCAACCCTCCGAAGGCCAGGACGCAGATGATCGTCAGCGCCAGCAGATTGTCGCTGTTGCGGAAGAAGAACAGAACGCTCGCCGCGACGAGCAACAGCGCGCCGATCTGGGGTTTCAGCATGGTAAGGACCAGTCCGACGGTAAACAGGACGCCGCCATTGCGCCTTCCGGCGACGATCAGCGCGATGCCGTCAGGATCAGAACGCCGCAAGCAGCCTGACTTTCCGGGTCTCGCCCTGTTCAATCAGGAACCAAATCGACAAAAGCTACCTCGACAACCCATTTACCAATACGCACTGGGCGAAAAATCCTGCCAAGCTTTCCAAGCGATCGAACAGCGCGGCGTGATCGCAAAGAGCGGGCAAAGTCATTTTCCAGGGAGGCAATCGCCTCGGTCCAGGTCGATAGCGTGACATGGCCATGAAACGCAAGAAGGCGATGAAAAATTCTTTAGCAATTTCAATTGGAAGACGGAAACGCCATTCAAGCTCAACCAGATCGAGAGCCCGGAACAGGGATCGAGGATCGGCACGGAATGGCTGGAAAGCCTGCCTTGGTGCGGTCGAGAAGACTCGAACTTCCACTCCGGTTAAGGAACAGCGACCTCAACGCTGCGCGTCTACCAATTCCGCCACGACCGCATCCGGGCAGTGCCGCGCGTCATAGCGAAGGCCGGCGCGATTGAAAAGGGGGATTCGACCGTGGGTTCGGACGGTCCGGTCATGCATCGGCTCGGCCCGCGACGCGCCGTGCCGGCCATCCGCCGGCCCCGTCATCTCGCCTCTTGACCTTGCCGCCGCCGCGCATCAGATCGCCGCCTATGGTTGAATGGATCATCAGCGACGGTCTGACCGGCTATGACCCGGCGGTCGCGTTCATGGAGGCGCGCGTCGCCGACATCGGCACGGGCCGGGCGGATGAACTGATCTGGCTGGTCGAGCATCCGCCGCTTTATACCGCCGGAACCAGCGCGAAGAGCGCCGATCTGATCGAGGCCCGTTTTCCGGTCCACCCCTCGGGGCGCGGAGGCCAATATACCTATCACGGGCCGGGCCAGCGCGTCGTCTATGTCATGCTGGATCTGAATCGCCGCGACCGCGACATCCGCCGCTTCGTGGCCGGACTGGAGGCTTGGGTCATCGCCGCGCTGGACCGGTTCGGCGTCCGGGGCGAGGTTCGCGAAGGCCGTGTCGGCGTCTGGGTCACGCGCCCCGAAAAGCCGCCCCTGCCTGATGGCAGCCCGCGCGAGGACAAGATCGCGGCCATCGGCGTCAAGCTGCGTCGATGGGTCAGCTTTCACGGCATATCGATCAATGTCGAACCGGACCTGCGGCACTATGACGGCATCGTGCCCTGCGGCATCAGCGGTCACGGCGTGACCAGCCTTGTCGATCTGGGCCTTCCGGTGACGATGTCCGACCTGGATCAGGCGCTGCGGGACAGCTTTTCACGGGCATTCACCTGACCTGCGGCGGCAGGCGGCGTGTCTTCACGATTTGGCCTGCGACCTTCGACCGGGGTGGATTTGAGTCGCGCCGGCGCTATAACGGGCACAGGGACATCCAGATGATTGGTTGGAGTGAGGATCCTATGAAGACAACACTGATCGGCGCGGTGCTTGGGGCCGCGATCGCCTTTCCGGCCTTCGCGCAGGACGTCGCGAATGGCGAAAAGGAATTCCGCAAGTGCAAGGCCTGCCACATGATCCAGTCGCCCGCCGGCGAGGATATCGTGAAGGGCGGCAAGGTCGGACCGAACCTTTACGGCGTGGTCGGACGGGCGGCCGGCAGCGTCGAAGGATACAAGTATTCCGACGCCCTGCTGGAACTGAAAGACAGCGGTGAGGTCTGGACCGAGGCGGATCTGGCCGCCTACATGACCGACCCGAACAAATTCGTCCAGGAAAAGACCGGCGATCAGAGCGCCAGAACCAAGATGACCTTCAAGTTGAACAAGAATCAGGCCGATGTCGCAGCCTATCTGGCCAGCGTCGCACCGGCGGCCCAATAGGCTGACGGCCGATGCGTCAATTGGACGCAGACTGACCCAAGGACGCCCCCGCGAACGTGCAAACATCGCGGGGGCGCGCATTTTCGGGCCTTTGCGACATTGCCCGGCCGCTGCGGCTGGTCTAAAGAAGACGTGATATTGCCGGTCCGCCCGACCGGCTGACGACATCTCAGGGAGTTCGGGTATGGCAGACGCAGCCGCACACGGCCACGACGACCATCAAGACCAGCGCGGCTTCTTCACCCGCTGGTTCATGTCCACCAACCACAAGGACATCGGGATCCTGTATATCTTCACCGCCGGTCTGGTGGGGCTGATCTCGGTCAGCTTCACCGTCTACATGCGGATGGAATTGCAGTTTCCGGGTGTTCAGTACATGTGCCTGGAAGGCGCGCGCTTCATCGCCGACGCCTCGCGGGAATGCACGCCGAACGGCCATCTCTGGAACGTGATGATCACCTATCACGGCGTCCTGATGATGTTCTTCGTGGTGATTCCGGCCCTGTTCGGCGGCTTTGGCAACTACTTCATGCCCTTGCACATCGGCGCCCCGGACATGAGCTTTCCGCGCCTGAACAACCTGTCCTACTGGATGTATGTGGTCGGCACCTGCCTGGGTCTCGCCTCGCTGCTGGCGCCGGGCGGTTCGGATCAGATGGGTTCGGGCGTGGGCTGGGTGCTGTATCCGCCGCTATCCACGAACGAAGGCGGCTATTCGATGGATCTGGCGATCTTCGCCATCCACGTTTCGGGCGCTTCGTCGATCCTCGGCGCGATCAACATCATCACCACCTTCCTGAACATGCGCGCGCCGGGCATGACGCTGTTCAAGGTGCCGCTGTTCGCCTGGTCGGTCTTCGTGACCGCCTGGCTGATCCTTCTGGCCCTGCCGGTTCTGGCCGGCGCCATCACGATGCTGCTGATGGACCGCAATTTCGGCACCAACTTCTTCAACCCGGCCGGTGGCGGCGATCCGATCCTGTATCAGCACATCCTGTGGTTCTTCGGTCACCCCGAGGTCTATATCATCATCCTGCCGGGCTTCGGCATTATCAGCCACGTCATCTCCACCTTCTCGAAAAAGCCGATCTTCGGCTATCTGCCGATGGTTCTGGCCCTGGTGTCGATCGGGATCCTGGGCTTCGTCGTCTGGGCGCACCACATGTACACCGTCGGCCTGTCGCTGACCCAGCAAAGCTATTTCATGCTGGCCACGATGACGATTGCCGTGCCCACGGGGATCAAGGTGTTCTCGTGGATCGCGACGATGTGGGGCGGCTCGGTCGAATTCAAGACCCCGATGCTCTGGGCCTTCGGGTTCCTGTTCCTGTTCACCGTCGGCGGCGTGACCGGCGTCGTCCTGAGCCAGGCGCCGCTGGACCGGGTCTATCACGACACCTATTATGTCGTCGCCCATTTCCACTACGTGATGTCGCTGGGCGCGGTCTATGCGATCTTCGCGGGCGTCTATTTCTGGATCGGCAAGATGAGCGGCCGGCAATATCCGGAATGGGCGGGCAAGGTTCACTTCTGGACCATGTTCATCGGCTCGAACCTGACCTTCTTCCCGCAGCACTTCCTGGGACGTCAGGGGATGCCGCGCCGCTATATCGACTATCCTGTCGAATTCGCGTTCTGGAACAATATCAGCTCGATCGGCGCCTATATCAGCTTCGCCTCGTTCCTGTTCTTCATCGGCATCGTGTTCTACACATTGCGCGCCGGAAAACCGGTGAACGTGCCGAATTACTGGAACAAATATGCCGATACGCTGGAATGGACCCTGCCCTCGCCGCCGCCCGAACACACGTTCGAGCAGCTTCCCAAGCGCGAGGATTGGGATCACGCCAAGGCGCACTGAGGCAGGATGCCTTATGAATGGCATGACGCGGCCCCGGACGAGTCCGGGGCCGTCTCTTATCGGCTGAGGGTATGGCCTTATCGGTCGCTGCCCCGGCGCGGCTTCGTCTGGTTCATCGGCACGACCGCCGTGCTGTTGCTGCTACCGATCCTGCCCGTTCTGGGAACGGTCGTTCTGTGGGGGCTTCTGCCCTTTCTGGGCCTCGCCATCTGGGGGATCTGGACCGCGTTGCAGCGCAGCTATCGCAGCGGCGAGACGGTCGAGGAAATGACGCTATCGCGCGATGCGCTGGATCTGCGGCGCGTCGACCCGGGCCGCAATCCGCGCGAATGGCACACCAATCCCCATTGGGTGCGCGTTCTTCTGCGTGACGGGCCGGTCGAGGATTACCTGATCCTGACCGATGGCCGGCGCGAAATCGAACTGGGCGCCTTTCTGACCCCCGGCGAACGTCGCGACCTCTGCGCCGACCTGCAGCGCCGGCTGACCGCCATGCGCTAGCGCCGAATCTCGCACTCTTTTCAAGTACCTTCCAGGGGTGAGTGGCGCGGCAGGCGCCGCATGGCGCGCGCGCGCCCCATTGCGTTTCGCGATGTCAGTCGCCCTCGACGCGATCGGGCAATCCGTCCAGGTCGGTCGAGGCGAAATCTTCAAGCTCGTCTTCGCTCATGCTGTCATACATGTCGCGGGACGCGCCCTGCAGGTCGCCGACCTTGGTTTCGCCGCGCTTGGCGGACAGGGCCGCCCCGGCGGCGCGTTGCTGGGCCTTGGATTTTGCGGGCATGGCTACACCTCCTGACGGATAACGCGGCCGGGCGCATGCGGTTTCGCGGCGTCAGTGCAGCAGCCGTTCCTTCACCTTCGGCCCTGCCGCGCCGAAATCCATCTGTCCTGCATGTCGCGCGCGCAATTCGGTCATCACGCGCCCCATGTCGCGGATGCTGGATGCGCCCAGGTCCGAAATCGCCGCGCCGATCGCGGCGCTGGTCTCGGCCTCGTCCATCTGGCGCGGCAGGAATTCGCGGATGATCTCGATTTCCTGCTGCTCCTTTCCGGCCAGTTCAAGCCGCCCGCCCTCTTCATAGGCCTTGGCCGATTCCTGACGTTGCTTGACCATCCGCGAGAGGATCGCGATCAGGTCCGCCTCGCGCAGATCGCCGCCCTCGCCATCCTGCCCGCGCGCTGCGATCTCGCGATCCTTCACGGCGGCCGCGATCAGCCTCAGGGTGGACAGGCGATGCGCCTCCTTGGCTTTCATCGCCTCTTTCGTGGCGGCTTGCAGTCTGGCTCGCAGATCCATGGCCTTCTCCTTGACGGATGCGCCGGGCGGCGCGCGTGACTGACGCGCCGGGCGGCAGAATGGACCCCGCCATGTAGGCGCTGCGGCGCGGCGAATCAAGCGCCCGTTCCCTGCCCTTCGACTTGACCTCCGCTCCGGCCGCGCCTATTGACCGGCTGATTCAAGACAGAGGGTGCCCGCCATGGCTGCAGAACCGACCGCCTGCCTCGTGCTTGCCGACGGGACGATCTTCTACGGTCAGGGCTTCGGCGCAACCGGCGAGGTGCTGGCCGAACTGGTCTTCAATACCGCGATGACCGGCTATCAGGAAATCATGACCGATCCCTCCTATGCCAGCCAGATCATCACCTTCACCTTCCCCCATATCGGCAATACCGGCATCACGCCCGAGGATGACGAGGCCCCTGATCCGGTCGCCAGCGGCATCGTGGTTCGCTGGGATCCGACCGAGCCTTCGAACTGGCGTGCGGCCGGGGACCTGCCGGACTGGATGGCGCGGCGCGGCCGGATCGGTATCGGCGGCGTGGATACCCGCCGCCTGACCCGCGCGATCCGCCGTCAGGGCGCGCCTCATGTCGTGCTGTGCCATGATCCCCGGGGACGTTTCGACATCGAGGCCATGATCGCCAAGGCGCGCGACTGGCCGGGGCTGGTCGGGCTCGATCTGGCCAAGGGGGTCAGTTGTGCGCAAACCTATCGCTGGACGGAAGGCGGTTGGGAATGGGGCAAGGGCTTCGGCACCGCGGCCGAAGACACGCCCTTCAAGGTCGTCGCGCTGGATTACGGCGCCAAGCGCAACATTCTGCGGTCGCTGGTGGCCCATGGCGCGGATGTCACCGTGCTGCCCGCCACCGCGACCGCCGATGAGGTCATGGCCCATGACCCCGAGGGTGTTTTCCTGTCCAACGGTCCCGGCGATCCGGCGGCGACCGGCAGCTATGCGGTGCCGATGATCCAGTCGCTGCTGGAACGCGGCCTGCCGATCTTCGGTATCTGCCTGGGCCATCAGATGCTGGCGCTGGCACTTGGTGCCAGGACCGTCAAGATGAGTCACGGTCATCACGGCGCGAACCACCCCGTGCGCGATGTCGAGACCGGCAGGGTCGAGATCACCTCGATGAACCACGGCTTCGCGGTGGACAGCCAGACGTTGCCGCAGGGCGTGATCGAGACCCATGTCAGCCTGTTCGACGGCAGCAATTGCGGCATCCGCCTCGATGGCCGTCCGGTGTTCTCGGTGCAGTATCACCCCGAGGCGGCGCCGGGTCCGCAGGACAGCCTGTATCTGTTCGACCGCTTCACGCAATCCATGCGGGCGCGCCGCGCCACTTAACCTCTTTTTAACGGCTTTCATGGCACGTCTGGGCGTTCCCGAAAGGAATCGTCCATGGCCGAGCCGCTGATCCAGACCGACCCGTTTCCCGTTCCGGCCCCGAACTTGCCGGAATCACGGCTGACGCTGGCCGATCGCAATCGGAATCCCCTGGGCCAGATATTGCTTGAGGATGGGTCGGTCGATCCGGCCGATCTGCTGAAGGCGGTGGTCATGCGCCAGCGCCAGAATGTGCGTCTGGGCGCGATCCTTCTGGCGCATCGCTGGGTCACGCCGGAGGCGCTGATCCGCGCGCTGTCGCGGCAATGGCGCACCACTGCCGTCGATCCCCGGACGATGCCGGCCGATCCGCGACTGATCGACGCCGCAGGGCCCGAATTCTGTCTGGCCCACGGTATCCTGCCCTGGCGCCGGGTCGGCGGCGTGACCTGGGTAGCCACCGCCCGGCCCGACCTTTTCGATGAGGTGCTGCCGCAATTGCCGCCCGAATTCGGTCGCATCCGGATGTTGCTGTGTACCGAGGATCAGGCCCAGGCCGCGATCCTCGCCACGCGCCGGATCTCGATGATCCGGCGGGCCGAGTTGCGGGTTCCGGCCCATGAGAGCTGCCGCACGCGAGACGAGGCTTTCGCCGGCCGGCTTGCCCTGGGTGTGATGGCCGCGGTGACACTGGGACTGTTCCTGCTGCCGGTCGCGGTGATCGCGATCCTGACCCTGTGGGCGGCGCTGACGCTGATCAGCCAGACGGGGCTCAAGCTGATGTGCTTCTTCTCGGCCTGGAAGCTGCGGGGCGAGGAACTGGAGCGGATGCACGCGATCGCCCTGGGCAAGGAGGCCGCGCCGCAGATGACCGGGCCATTGCCGGTGATTTCGGTCATGGTGCCGCTGTTTCGGGAAAGCGATGTAACGGGCAAGCTGGTTGCGCGGCTGGCGCGGCTGGATTATCCGCGCGAGTTGACCGACATACTGCTGGTCATCGAGGCCAGCGACGATGTCACGAGGAACGCCCTGAAAGGTGCGGCCCTGCCCTTCTGGATCCGGGTGGTCGAGGTGCCGGACGGGCCGATCCAGACCAAGCCGCGGGCGCTGAACTATGCGTTGAACTTCTGCCGCGGCCAGATCGTGGGTATCTGGGACGCCGAGGACCGCCCTGATTCCGATCAACTGCACAAGGTCGCGCGCGGCTTTCACCATGCCGCGCCGGATGTCGCCTGCCTGCAAGGCGCACTGGATTACTACAATCCGCGCAGCAACTGGCTGGCGCGATGCTTTACCGTCGAATATGCGACCTGGTTCCGCGTTCTTCTGCCGGGCCTCGCGCGGTTGGGACTCGTGGTTCCGCTGGGCGGCACGACATTGTTCTTCCGTCGCGACGCGCTGGAGGCCGTGGGCGCCTGGGACGCCTGGAACGTCACCGAGGACGCCGATCTGGGCGTGCGCCTGACACGGCGCGGGTGGCGGACGGAAATTCTGGACACGACCACCGACGAAGAGGCGAATTGCCGCGCGCTTCCCTGGATCAAGCAGCGTTCGCGCTGGCTCAAGGGCTATGCGATGACCTGGGGTGTCCACATGCGCGATCCGCGCGCGCTGTGGCGCGATCTGGGCGGCCGACGTTTCCTGGCCTTCCAAATCCAGTTCTTCGGTTCCCTGTCGCAATATCTGCTGGCCCCGGTCCTGTGGAGCTTCTGGTTGCTGAGCCTTGGCCTGCCGCATCCGTTGCGCGGACCGCTGGAAACGGTCTGGGGCGGACAGGCCGCGATTGCCCTGTTCGGCCTGTTCATTGCCTCCGAAGCAATCGGCATCGCGATCGGTCTCTGGGCCGTGCGGGGCGCCAAGCATCGGCACCTCATGGCCTGGGTGCCGACGCTGCATCTCTATTTTCCGCTGGGATGTCTGGCCGGCTGGAAGGCGATCTACGAGGTTGTGGTCAAGCCCTTCTACTGGGACAAGACCGCGCACGGCATCTTCGACGCGACCGAAACCGCCGAGTCCGCACCGGCATCGCCCGCCAGGGGCACCGTCTCGCTGCCGGTCCTGGGTCAGATCGGCGGACAGAGCCTTGCGGATGTCGCGAACGACCCCGATCGCGCGCCCGTTGCCGCCCTGGTCCCGCATCCCGATCCGGCGGCCGACAGTGATTCGCCGACATGCGCGCCCGATTTGCGGCAGGCCGCGGGCTGAGACCTGCCAAACTGTGCAAGCGCGCGCACGGGGCTATGCGGTCCTTTCCGCACCGTCTACCGGCGGATCGGGCAATTGCGCCTGGATCAGCGTCGCCGCCTGGCCGGTCACTTCGGCCAGTCGCGCCTTCAGCGCCGGCAGATCCGGCTGAGCCGTCTCGCGCAGCAGAAATTCCTGCGCGCCAAGCCCGATCTCGTCCATGTCCAGCGGCCGATCGGTCAGCAGCCGCGCCGAGGCGTTCAACCGCCACAGGAAGCGCCAGACCGAGGTCAGACCATCGGCATCCGCATCCGACAGCAATCCAGCCCGCCTGCCCGCGCGCAGTTGCGCCATCGTGCCCCGCCCCGGATCGCCGGCGCGCAGGGCACAGGATTGCGCCAGAAGATCGATATCCTGCAACCGGCCGGGCCCGATCTTTGCCTCCCAGACACCGTCGGGGGCTTTGGAAGCAAAGATTCGCGTTCGCATCGCTGCCAGATCGGGCATGACCCGACGATCGGTCCCGCGTGCACGCAGGATGCGGATTCTCAGCGTTTCGACACGGTCGTCGAGACCGGCGGCATCGCGGCCAGCCCGGGCCAGGATCCGCGCGCGCGTCAGGGCAAGATGTTCCCATGTCCAGGCCTCGTCCATCTGGTAGTTCTCGAAGCTCTGGATCGACGTCGCGACCGGCCCCTGCCGCCCCGAGGGGCGCAGCCGCATATCGACCTCGTATAGCCGCCCCTCGGCCGTGGGTGCCGAAATGGCCGTGATCATCGCCTGGGTCAGTCGCGCATAATAGGGTCGCGCGGCGAGCGGACGGGGCCCCTCCGAAGCCTCGGCCCCATCAGCGTCATAGATCACGATCAGATCCAGATCCGAGCCCGCGTTCAGCATTCGCGCGCCCAGCGACCCCATCCCCAGCACGACCGCGCCGCGGCCGGGCGGCGGGCCGTGACGGCGGGCGAAATCCTCGGCGGTGACGGGAAACAGGGCGGCGATGCAGGCTTCGGCCAGATCCGCGTATTGACGGCCCGCCTCATCCGCGTCGATCAGCCCGCGCAGATGATGCACGCCGATGCGGAAATGCCATTCATGCGCCCAGCGCCGGGCTGCGTCCAGCGCCCGCTCGTAGCCGCCATCCGGCCCCGTCAGCGCCGCTTGAACGGTCGCGCCAAGCTGGTCCCGCAAGCCCTGTGCCCCCGGCCAGGGCGCGAAGAAGCTGCCCGCCAGAACCGCGTCCAGCACCCCGGAATGCCGGGCCAGATAGGCAGACAGGCCGGGCGCGGTGCCACAGATATCGACGATCAGATCGATCAGTTGCGGATTGGCCTCGAACAGCGAGAAAAGCTGCACACCCGCCGGCAATCCCGACAGAAAGCTGTCGAACCGCGCCAGCGCCTCTTCCGGATGGCCGGTTCTGGCCATGCGTGTCAGCAATTGCGGTTCGACCCGGCGGAAGATGTGCTGGGCGCGAGCCGAGCGCAGCGCAGGATAGCCCTGCCAGCGATCGATGACGGCGCGCGACCCGGCCGAGATTTCAGGCCGGTCGGGGGCCTCTCCGGGCGCGAAGAAGGCCTCGGTCAATTCGTGAACCCGCGCCAGCCGGGCCTTCAGCCGCGCCGCCCATGCCGCCGGATCGGCCTCGCCCATCAGGGCAGCGATGCGGGCCAATCCTTCGCCATCCCTGGGCAGCGAATGGGTTTGAGCATC
Organism: Paracoccus sp. UBA5162; assembly: GCF_002413585.1. Lineage (NCBI taxonomy): Bacteria > Pseudomonadati > Pseudomonadota > Alphaproteobacteria > Rhodobacterales > Paracoccaceae > Paracoccus > Paracoccus sp. UBA5162. Next base: position 41,688 of record NZ_DHXG01000019.1, on the reverse strand, counting down.
GTGGACCATCTGGATGCGATGTTCGATCTCGCGATGCTTGCGGTAGTGGTCGGCCAGCTCGGCGGCCACATCATCCGGCGTCCAGCCCTTCGCCGCCAGGGCCGCCAGGCCGCCCACCGTGTCGCGGCAACGCAGATCGGGGTCGCGGCCCCCGGCGATCAACTGCCGGGTCTGGGTGAAGAATTCGATCTCGCGAATGCCGCCCCGCCCCAACTTCATGTTGTGGCCGGGCACATCCAGCCTGCCGCCCAGGTTCTTGTGATCACGGATCCGCAGGCGCATGTCGTGCGCGTCCTGAATGGCCGCGAAATCCAGGTGCTTGCGCCAGACAAAGGGCCGCAGATCGCGCAGGAAGCGCAGGCCCGCGGCGACATCGCCCGCCGCCGCGCGAGCCTTGATGAAGGCGGCGCGTTCCCAGGTCCGGCCCTCGGCCTCGTAATAGGCCAGCGCGGCGGCGGTCGAGATGCAGACCGGCGTCACCGAAGCGTCGGGACGCAGGCGAAGATCGGTCCGGAAGACATAACCATGTTCGGTCACGTCAGACAGCGTTGCCGCCATCTTGCGGGTGACGCGGATCAGGGCGGCGCGGGCATCGGCCTGATCGGCCTCGGCATAGGCGGTTTCGTCGAACAGCACGATCAGGTCGATGTCCGAGCTGTAGTTCAGCTCGCGCGCGCCGCCCTTGCCCATGGCCAGCGCGAAAACACCGCCGCAATCGGCATTGTTTTCGGGCAGTTTGCCGCGCCCGGCCTCTTGCGCGACATGGACGCGCAGCGCCAGATCGACGGCGCGATCGGCCAGATCGGACAACGCCCCCGTCACCTGTTCCAGCGACCAGACCCCGCCCAGATCGGCCAGCGCGACAAACAATGCCACCCGGCGCTTGGCCCGACGCAGCGCAACCGACAGCGCGGCAGAGTCCAGATCCTCGAAACCCGCCGTCTCGCGTGCGACCACATCATCATCGTCCAGCGCGCCGGCCAGCCATCCGGCCTCTTTCTCGATCAGATCGGCCAGATGCGGACTGCTGCCGGCCGCTCCGGCCACAAGGTCGGACAGCGCGCCCCCGGGATCGAAGATTTCGCGGATGTGACGCGCACGGTCGTCATCGACGGGGATGGGCTGGCGGCTGATGCGTGCAGAGAATTTCATCGCCACAGATTAGGGCCGCCGGACCCGCGGGGGCAATATGGTGCGGCGCGAAGCTGTTAACCCTTTCGATGCTTGGCCTGTCATCGAAACGTTGCTAGGCTTCGCTCCAGTGCAACAATCAGGCGATCCCCGGACGTTTCTCGCGCATGGCAAGCCTTGACCCGTCATCCCGTCGCTGGGGGCGCAACTGATGCGTCATACCGTCCCCCATGCGCCACAATTCTATGTCACGGCCCCGCAGCCGTGCCCCTACCTGCATGGCCGGGCCGAGCGCAAGCTGTTCACCGCCTTGCACGGCGAAAACGCGGCCGAGTTGAACAACGCGCTGTCTCGACAAGGCTTTCGCCGGTCTCAGAACGTCCTTTACCGTCCCAGTTGCGAAAGCTGCGTCGCCTGCATGTCGGCCCGGATCCGGGTCGCGGATTTCGAGCCCTCGCGCACCCAGAGGAGGCTGGCGCGCCGCAACGAGGGGGTGCGGCGGCTGGCGACCAGCGCCTGGGCGACCGAAGAGCAATTCGATCTGTTCCGCAGCTACCTGGACCACCGCCACGCCGATGGCGGCATGGCCGACATGGATATCTTCGAATTCGCCGCCATGATCGAGGAAACGCCGGTCAAGACGCGGGTGATCGAATATCGCTGCGACGGGCGCGAGCCTGTCAGGCTGGCCGCGGGCGACGACCATCTGGCCGCTGTCTGCCTGACCGACGTTCTGGATGACGGTCTGAGCCTGGTCTACAGCTTCTACGATCCGGACCTGAGCAGCGCCAGCCTGGGCACCTATCTGATCCTCGACCATATCGAGATCGCGCGCGCCGCGAAGCTGCCCTATGTCTATCTGGGCTATTGGGTGCCGGGCAGCCGCAAGATGGACTACAAGGCCCGGTTCTCCGCGCTGGAAATCTACAAGGGCGGCGTCTGGCAGGATATCGGCGATCCTGCGGACCATTCGAACGAAGCGCATCCGCTGTCGGTCGATCCGATCGTCGAACAGGTCGCGCGCATCGCGCTGCCGCAATTCGACCGCTGAGCCGGTCAGCGACGAAAGAAAATTACAATTCCCGGCTGCATTGCGTCATTTTCTCCGCCGGATCCCATTGACCCTTTCCGGAAGCGACCATAGTTTGCGCCGACGCGCGGGCTGGATGCTGTGGCCCGCGATGACATATCTGATGGAGTGGAAACGATGTCCCGAACGATGACGGGTGCGAGAATGGTTGTCGAGGCGCTGCGCGATCAGGGCGTTGATACCGTATTCGGCTATCCGGGCGGAGCGGTGCTACCCATCTATGACGAAATTTTCCAGCAGAACGACATCACCCATGTTCTTGTCCGGCACGAACAGGGCGCGGTCCACATGGCCGAAGGCTACGCCCGCTCGACCGGCAAGCCGGGTGTCGTTCTGGTGACATCCGGCCCCGGCGCGACCAATGCCGTGACCGGGCTGACCGATGCCTTGCTGGATTCGATTCCGCTGGTCGTGCTGTCGGGACAGGTTCCGACCTTCCTGATCGGGACGGACGGGTTCCAGGAGGCCGATACGGTCGGCATCACCCGACCCTGCACCAAGCATAACTGGCTTGTGAAGGATACCGCGAAACTGGCCGAGACGATCCACAAGGCATTCCATGTCGCCACGTCCGGCCGTCCGGGTCCGGTGCTGGTGGACATTCCAAAGGATGTTCAGTTCGCCACCGACGATTATGTCGGCCCCAAGCAGCTGGAGCCGTCGAAATACCAGCCCCGGATGAAGGGCGACATCGCCGCGATCACCCGTCTGGTCGAGATGATCGAACAGGCCGAGCGTCCGATCCTCTATACCGGCGGCGGCGTGATCAATTCGGGGCCCGGTGCAAGCCAGCTTCTGCGCGAATTGGCGGATGCGACGGGTTTTCCGGTGACATCGACGCTGATGGGGCTGGGCGCCTATCCGGCCTCGGGCCAGAACTGGATCGGGATGCTGGGGATGCACGGTCTCTACGAGGCCAATCTGGCGATGCATGATTGCGACCTGATGATCAATCTGGGCGCGCGCTTTGACGACCGGATCACCGGCCGCGTGGCCGATTTCAGCCCCGGCTCGGTCAAGGCGCATATCGACATCGACCCCTCCTCGATCAACAAGGTGGTCCATGTCGATCTGCCCATCATCGGCGATGTCGGTCACGTTCTTGAGGATGTGCTGAAGATCTGGAAGTCGCGCGGCCGCAGGACCGACAGAGCGGCGCTTGGCAAATGGTGGGAAAAGATCGAGGGCTGGAAATCGAAGAACTGCCTGTTCTTCCGCAACAGCGACAAGATCATCAAGCCGCAGCACGCGATGCAGCGACTTGAGGCGCTGACCAGGGACCACGATCGCTATGTCACGACCGAGGTCGGACAGCACCAGATGTGGGCCGCGCAATATCTGCATTTCGACGAACCGAACCGCTGGATGACTTCGGGCGGGCTGGGCACGATGGGTTACGGCCTGCCCGCCAGCATCGGCGTCCAGATGGCCCATCCCGAGGCGCTGGTGATCAATGTCGCGGGCGATGCCAGCTGGTTGATGAACATGCAGGAAATGGGCACCGCAGTGCAGTTCCGACTGCCGGTCAAGCAGTTCATCCTGAACAATGAACGCCTGGGCATGGTGCGCCAGTGGCAGCAATTGCTGCATGGCGAACGATACAGCCAGTCATGGTCCGACAGCCTGCCCGATTTCGTGAAACTGGCCGAAGCCTTTGGTTGCAAGGGCGCGCAGGTCCGCGACCCTGCGGATCTGGACGACGCGATCGGGCAGATGATCGAGTATGACGGCCCGTTCATTCTGGATGTCCTGGTCGAGAAACACGAGAATTGTTTCCCGATGATCCCCTCGGGCAAGCCGCATAACGAAATGCTGCTGGGCGATGCCGATACCCAGGATGCGATCCAGTCGCAGGGTGCGGTGCTGGTCTGACATGGCGTCGCGGATCTGCGCCGCTGGCGAATTTCTGCACGGAAGACAAGAGGCAGAGCGATGAACGCGTTGAATATCCAGCAGGGCATGTCCAGCCATTCGGCCTATGACCTGCGCGATCCGAATTCCCAGGTCGAGGAAAGCCACACCCTGTCGGTGCTGGTCGAGAACGAGCCCGGCGTCCTGGCCCGCGTGATCGGGCTGTTCTCGGGGCGCGGCTACAACATCGACAGCCTGACGGTGGCCGAAGTCGATCACAATGGCCACCAATCAAAGATCACGCTGGTCACAAGCGGAACGCCGCAAGTCATCGAACAGATCAAGGCGCAGCTGGGCCGGATCGTGCCGGTTCACGAGGTTCACGACCTGACGGTCGAGGGCGCCTCGGTCGAGCGTGAACTGGGCCTGTTCAAGGTGAAGGGTCAGGGCGACAAGCGCGTCGAGGCGCTGCGAATTGGGGATATCTTCCGCGCCAATGTGGTCGATTCGACGCTGGAAAGCTTTGTCTTCGAACTGGTCGGAACGCCCGCCAAGCTGGATGCTTTCGCCGACCTGATGCGTCCGCTGGGCCTGGTCGATCTGGCCCGGACAGGCGTGGCGGCGTTGTCGCGCGGCGCCTGAAATTCAGCGAGAGGCCCCGATCCGGATCGGAGCGATGTCTTCGGAATCCGCGCGGCTCGGCGCCTGCTGGTTGCTGGCCACGAGTTTCAGACGCGGCGGGGCCGCCTTCGAGGAATGCCGCAACATCTGGGGCAATTGCCTGCAACCCTGTTCGGACACGAGCGAGACATTGCGGGCGTGACGCAAATTTCCCACGATCTCGGTTTCAAGTTCCAGAAGGTCGCCGGGCGAAGGCCACTGACCTGCGGCGATCAGGTTCTGCCGTCCCTGAAGATAAGCCAGAGAGGCGTGATCCTCGCACCAGATCACTGCCTTCTCCCGCTCTGCATTACTCCAGACGACGACCCCGATCATGGGCAAGCTCTCTTTCGTTTTTCCGCGATGACACACGTGGAAGCTGTGACCCGCACACGAAGTTATGTACACGGTTAATGCAATAAAGCAGAAATCCGCCGATAAGCCAGCGTTTTATTGCCTTGTATGGCAGTTTTTTCACTTTTGCGTGCGGGATCGTCACGATTTTCCGCTAGAACTTTGAGCTATAACGGCAATATCTTGGGAAATTTCAGTCAGTTCCCCGGCTTGCGGCGCATTTGCCACACGATCACCCTGCATCGCCAGCATCTGCGCAGACAAATCGCTGGCTACTTTCGCAAAAATACCGGGTGCCAGGCGCGACAAACCCAGCAAGAGGTTCTGCAGCTTGCGCTGCACCTGCCAGTTGTCTGCCCCGTCGCGGGCGATGGGCAGGAACGCATCCTCAAGCAGATTCGATGCGGTCAGTGACGGAATGAAAAGGCGGCGGAATTCGACGACCGGCGCGGTCTCGTCGCGCCAGTTGCTGAGAACCTTGAAAATCTGTTCTGCTGCCAGATTGGCGGTTCCGGGATCGTTCACCGCGGGTGACAAAGCGCGTTGGGCGATTTCGGACAGGACCTGCAAACCGAAGCGCGGGTCCTGGCGAAAATCCCGTCTGTCCCGAATCGTCAGACAGCCGCACAGCTTGTCACGCAAAGACCCGGCCTTGTCGGGATCGGCGGGAAGACCCTCGACATGCAGGGCTGCCGCGGCGGGGTGAATGAAATCGCCCGGCGTCGCCTCCAGATAGATCAGCAGTTCGTTTTCCTCGGCGATCCTGCTCAGCGCCGGAATGTCGCAATGCTGCACATGACCGACGCGGTCCACGAAGATCGGCACGGCCCTTTCCGGCACGGCGCCTCGCAGCGGGTTGGCGCCCAGCCACGGGGCCTCCAGGCGTTTGCAGAAAGCCTCCTCTGCCGTGTGAGAGACGCGGACCAGCGTGTCCCCGACCCGGCCCAGCCGGCCCAGCCGGTCGATCCAGCGCAGCAGCGAGGCGATCACGATCAGGACGACAAGCAGCGTCACAGCGAACAGAATCAGTCGTCCGGACTCTCCGTATATCTCCGTCTTCAGCAGGATGATGCTGACAAGACTGAAGACGAAGGCGCCGATGAAGGTCGCCAGAACCGTCTGGCTGACCGAATCCGAAACCAGCAGAGGCACCGCCCGCGGTGTCGCGGTCCTGCCCGCCGCGGCATAGGCCGCTGTCAGGATCGACAGCGAGAAGGTCGTGACCGCCAGCATCGAGGACGCAAGGATTTGCAGGATCGATTCGATCGCATCGGCACCGATCTTGGCCGGCAGGTCGCCCGGGATCAGCCCCTTCACCGCGAAGCCCGCGACCGCGGTCATCACGCCAAGAACCGCGAAGGCGGTGACGCGAACCCAGACCCGTTGCGACAATTCCTGAAGACGCCAGCGCAGTTGGCCGACCTGTTGTCCCGTTGCCATCCGCGTTATCGCACCCGGCCGCTGGACACGTCGTCCACCGCGCGCCGAACCTGGGCCAGACGCGCGGCGCGGGCGGGATGGGTGCCCAGGACGTGATCGCCCGGGTCGGGAATACGCTCGAAGAACCGGGCGCCGTTGACCGGGTCATAGCCGGCCGCCAGCGAGATGATCGCGCCCAGGTAATCGGCCTGCAGTTCCCAGTTTTTCGAATAATAGCGCGATCCGACCGAGGCGCCGATCCGCTGCGCCGTCTCGATCGCCTGCTGGTTGTTGCCATAGACAGACGCGATGCTGCCCAGGATCACCGCCCCTGCCGCCGCGGCCCCCGACTTGCGGTCGAGATGGTTCAGGATGTGGTGGCTGACCTCGTGCCCGACGACGAAGGCGATCTCGTCGCTATTGCGCGTCGCCGCGATCAGCGACAAGGTGAAGCCGATGATCGGCCGGCCCTGGTCGTCGGTGGTCTGGAAGGCGTTCGGTTCAAGCCCCGGACGGTCATCGACGACGAACTGGAAATCACAGTTGATCGGCTGGGTGCGCCGCTGGCGACATTCTCGTTCGACCGCGGGTTCCATGCGGCGCATGACGCCGACGAAGGTGCGCGCGGCCGACTGGGGCGAGCCGTCGCTGACCAGAACCGGGGCGCGCGGGGTGCCCTGATAGGGCGAGGCCGGGGCGGCCACGGTCGTGGGGGCGGCATTCTGGATCGGCGCGCAGGCCGCCACCCCCAGCAGCAGCCCGCCGCCCAGGACAAGGGCTTTCCAGGAAATCCTCGTGATCGCCATTGCCATCCATGCCCCCTGCCCCGAAGATAAGGACGCGATTGGCCGCGCCTTTTCAGGCAGTTTAGCTTGCTGCCTTGTCCGCTGCAAACCCCGACGCCTTGCCCCGCCGCCCCGATCACGCGAATGTCTGTCCGACCAAAGGAGGCCCCGATGTTCACCATCGAGCACGATTTCGACGCGACCGTCATCACCCTCATCGACGAGGCCGAAGCCGGAGCGCGCCCGCTGAACGAGGATGTCGTGATCCTGACCTTCGACGACCGCGTCGTGCTGGAACAGATGAGTCCGGACGGAAATGATGTCCTGCGCGTCACCCTGTCGATGCAGCAGCTGACGGAATTGCGGCTGGCGCTGAATCTGCCCGAAGGCAATTACCGGATCGAACCCGAAAACAAGGCGTGATCCCGTCCCCTGCCCGGCAGGCCGCGGCACCGGTCGTGAAGTCGAGGCGTATGCGGGATCTGCCGTCGCCGGCTTGCACCGCGCCCGCGCCTTTGTGACAACGGCGCCGGGATCCGTTCCGGGATTCGCTGAAGGAGATGCCGATGGATTACCGCAACGATGCCGCGCTGGATTTTCTGGCCAGCCGCCGCTCGCACCCGCCCAAGCTGCTGAAGACACCCGCGCCCGGCCGGGCCGAGATCCTGCGCCTTCTGGAACTGGCCGCCCGCGCCCCCGATCACGGCAAGCTGGAACCCTGGCGGTTCCTGGTCCTTGAACGAGCGGCGCTGGAAAGGCTGACCCCGATCCTGCGCCAAGCGATCCTGACCGAGGGACAGGATGCCGCGACCGCCGAGAAGGCCGCCTCGGCCTTCGCATCGCCCGTGATCGTGGCGGTGATTTCAGCGCCTGTCAGCAGCGGCAAGGTGCCCGAATGGGAACAGATCCTGTCTGCGGGCGCGGTCTGTCTGGGCCTGCTCAACGCGGCCCTGGCCTCGGGCTGGGGCGCTGCGTGGCTGACGGGTTTCGCGGCACTGGACCAAGGCTTCGCGCGCACCCATCTGGGCCTGAACGAGGACGAGCGGATCGCCGGCCTGATCCATATCGGCACCCGCGGCGACACTCCGCCCGAGCGGCCGCGCCCGGATATCGAGGCCAAGACAAGCTGGCTGGAATGATCGTCCTGCGGTCGCTGATCCTGGCCTGGGGCGATCTGCTGCGGCCGCGAATCCTGTCCCTGGTGGCGATGGGGATCGGGCTGACAATCCTGCTATTCGTGGCGCTTCAGGCGGGCACCTTCTGGCTGATCCGGCTGGTCACGCCCGGATCTTTCGCCTTGCCCTGGCTTGGATCGGTCGATGTCGGAGATGCGCTGTCATGGGGTTCGCTGGCACTGTTTCCGCTGATGGGCTTCTTCCTGATGGCGCCGGTGGCGGCGGGCTTTTCCGGGCTGTTCGCCGATCGGGTGGCCGACGCGGTCGAGGACATCCACTATCCCGCAAGCCGGGGCCGCGCGCTGGATTTTCTGGACGGCATGCTGGAATCGCTGGCGGTGATGGCGGCGGTTCTGGGCGTGGCGATCCTGTCGCTGATGCTGACACCCTTTCTGGGGCCGCTTGCGCCGCTGCTGTTTTATGGCGCGAATGGCTGGCTGCTGGGGCGCGAATTCTTCCAGATGGCCGCGCGCCGGCATCTGGACGCCCCGCTGGCCAGCGACATGCGACGCCGGCACGGGCTGCGCGTAACCCTGGCCGGGGCGCTGGTCGCAGTGGCCTTGACGATCCCGGTGGTCAATATCGGCGTGCCGCTGCTGGCGGCTGCGGCCTTCACCCACCTGTTTCACCTGCTCAGCGCAGGAACCGGTCGAAATTCTGGACATCGGCGCGGGTAAAGCCCCCGCCCAGGATCAGGCTGGCGGTGATCGCCCAAAGGATCGTGGTGATCGCCGTTACCACAATCAGCTTGCGCTTCCACGGCGTGCCGACCGGCGCGCCCGCCGGCGTGCCCGGAACGATCTGGCCCACGTCCTGCTGGGATTTCTGACCGATCGGCATGACCACGAACAGCGTCAGGAACCAATAGATGAAATAGAGGATGATCCCCGCGGTCAGGTTCATCAGATCTGCTCCAGTTCGATCAGGCAGCCGTTGAAATCCTTCGGGTGCAGGAACAGCACCGGCTTGCCGTGGGCACCGATCCGGGGCTCGCCACTGCCCAGCACACGGGCACCCTCGGCCTTCAGGCGGTCGCGGGCGGCCAGGATATCCTCGACCTCGAAACACATGTGATGGATCCCGCCCGACGGGTTCTTGTCCAGAAATCCCCTGATCGGGCTGTCCTCGCCCAGCGGGCAGAGCAGTTCGATCTTGGTGTTGGGCACCTCCACGAAAATGACGGTGACGCCGTGATCGGGCTCGTCCTGCGGCGCGCCGACCTTCGCGCCCAGCCTGTCTTCGTATTGCGCCGCCGCCGCAGCCAGATCGGGCACCGCGATGGCCACATGATTGAGACGTCCGATCATCTGGAACCTCCGTTTGCGGCATGTTCTAGGGGTTTCAGCGCGCGAGCGAAAGGAAAACCGGGCCGCGTTAACGGCTTCTTAGCGAATCGCGGTTTATCTGAACCCATCAGACGACATGAGTGGGGAAACAGCCATGCTGACAGAAGTCGGAACCGAAGCGGGGGCCCTGCCATTGTGGCAAACGTCGCTGCCAGGGCGTCCACTGACCGGCCTTACGGTGCTCGTGGTCGAGGATTCGCGATATGCAAGCGAGGCGGTGCGTCTGCTATGCCTGCGCTCGGGCGCACGGATCAGGCGCGCCGATTGCCTGCGTTCAGCGGCGCGCCATCTTCAGACCTACCGGCCGGCGGTGGTGATCGTCGATCTGGGTCTGCCCGACGGCGATGGCTCGGGGCTGATCCGCCAGATCGCGGCAACCGAACCGCGTGTGCCGGTGGTCCTGGGCATGTCGGGCGATCCGGATGCGCGCGATGCGGCGATGAATGCGGGGGCCGACGGCTTTCTGCCCAAACCCGTCGAAAGCCTGGCCGTATTTCAGCAGGCGATCCTTTCGGCGCTTCCGGCTCAGACACAGGGTTTCGGGCCCCGCGTCCTGCCCGACGACGTGATCCATCCCGATGCCTCCGGGCTGCGCGACGATCTGGCCCATGTCGCCGAGATCCTGTCGAACGCACGAGAGACGGCCGAGATCGACTATATCGCCCGCTTCCTGGCGGGCGTGGCCCGTTCAGCCCACGATTCCGATCTGGAAAACGCGGCGGCGGCGTTGGCTCGCGATCATCAGGCGGGGCGCGCGCTGGCCACCGACCTGGCCCGGATCAGCGGCATGGTTCAGGATCGGCTGGCGAACGTGGCCGAAATGTAGCGTCCCGGGTAGATGCGGGTCGGCCGGGCAAGGCGGCGCCGGTCAGCCGCGACAAGCTTTGCCGCTGGCGACCCTTGGCGTCGAAATTGCCGGGCGACAACCAGATGTCATAAGCGTCGCGCAGCGCCGGCCAGTCGCGATCGATGATCGCGAACCAGGCCGTGTCGCGATTGCGGCCCTTCACGATCATGTGCTGGCGAAAGACCCCCTCGAAGGCAAAGCCCAGACGATGCGCAGCGCGTCGCGAGGGCGCGTTCAACGCATCGCATTTCCATTCGACACGGCGATAGCCGGCCTCGAATGCCCAGCGGATCATCGCCATCAGCGCGGCGCTGCCCGCGCGCGAGCCTTGAAGCACCGGCGACAGGACAATGAAGCCGATCTCGATCACGCCCGAAAAACGGTCGATGCGCATGAAAGCGGCCTGTCCCCTGGCCTGCCCGTCTTCCGGCGTCACCAATGCAAGGAAAACCGGGTCGGGCTTGTCCGCCACCGCCGCGATCCAGTCCCACAGCGCCTCGCGGCTGGGATGCGGCCCGTCCGGAATGTAGTCCCACAGCCCGTCATGGCCGCGATAGGCGTCAAACAGCGCATCCGCGTGACCGGATGACAGGGGCTCCAGCCGAACCCAGCCCGCATCGATCATTCGCGCGGCCGGCGCCGCCGGCGGCGTGAAATCCCCGACCTCCGGCCCCCGGGGACTGCCGGTCGCGGCATTCCGTCTGGCTGTCGTCATCGGTTCTGCCCCTGTCCTGATCGCTCAGGCCAGAATGCGCGGATTTTCCGCCATGTCGAGATCGGGAAAGACCACCCGCTCCAGTGTGTCGCGCGGAATCGCGAAAAGATCGCGCATCGCCCAGGCGGCATAAGCGCGGATGTCCCGCATCGGCATCAGGTCGCGGCCGGCATAGAGATCGCCCTCGGCCAGCCCGGGCCAGGCGCCGATCATGCGCCCGCCGCGAATCGCGCCCCCGGCCATCAGCATGGTGCCGCCGGTGCCGTGATCCGTCCCGCCAGAGCCGTTTTCCCGCGCGGTGCGACCGAATTCGGTCATGGCCAGCACCGTCGTGCGCGCCCAGTTCCGGCCCAGATCGGTCTTCAGCGTCAGGATTACCGCTGCCAGTCTTTCGAAGGCGCGGCCAAGCGTTCTGGCCTGGCTCGCATGGCTGTCCCAGCCGGGCAGGGAAAACGTCGCGATCCGGGTTTCCTCGTTCAGCCGCGCGGCGGCGAAAGAGGCAATCCCGCTTGCATCGCGCTGCGGGCGGCCGGTCCCCTGCGCCGGCGTCAGATCCTCTGCCGCGATCTCGATCGCTTCCTCGGCGGCGGCGTGAAAAAGCGGGTCATCCTCGTAGATGCGCCGCAACAGCAACTCGGCCTGCGGGCTGATCCGCAGCCTGACCTGCGGCGCCCAGCTTTTGGCCGGGGCGCTGCCCGACAGGATCCGCATCTCTTCGGTGCCGATGGAATAGGCGGTCCGCGATTGCGCGCCCGGCATGTTCTGCAGCAGCCGGTTCAGCCAGCCATCCCTCTGATCGCCGGGCGCCAGATCGGTGCCGGTGCCCGCCTCCAGAATATCCTGGCCGTCGAAATGGCTGCGCTTGTCGCGATAGGGTGTCGAGACCGCCGGCGCGAATGCCAGTTCGCCGGCCTTCCACAGGGGCAGCAATGTTCCCAACGATGGATGCAGCGCGAAATAGCCGTCCAGATCATGCGCGCCCTGTTCCGGACCGATGGAAATGGAGCTGCGCAGGCCGCGCAGATTCGCATCGCCATAGGGCTGGAACGCGTCCAGCCCGTCCATCGCCCCGCGCAGGATGATGACGACAAGGCGGTTCTCGCCAGGGGTCGAGGCAAAGGTCATGCTTGACATCCAGGGATGCGCCGCTGCCGAACAGCCGATCACGGCCGCGGATTTCAGGAACAATCGCCGGCTTGGCATGACCCTATCTCCTGTTGAAATCGGCCGAAGACAGCGCGATCACGATGGCATCGCGCACCGATTCGGCGCGCGGCACCGCCCATTTCAGCGGCTCGGACGCGGTATCGCCGAAGGCCGCTGCCAGAAATTCCCGCGGCTCGGGCCTGACACGGTGCAGACGGGGCAGAACCTGCGCGCTCCAGTGGATCCGGGCGGCCAGCCCCTGCGGCGTGATCCAGGAATGGGCCGCCTCTGGCCAGCCGTCCGGGCCGCGCGGCGCGCCCCAGTTCTGCCCCATCAGGGCCATCGGCCTGATGATGCCACGCTGGAAGACGCCGGGCTTCATGTCCAGCAATTGCCGGCCAGTGAACCCCAGGCTTCGCAGGGCCGCGATCACGAAATCATAGGGTTGACGCGCCTTTTCGCGAAATCGCGCGGCCAGTTCCGGTGCCTGGGCCAGCGCCGCGTTGACCACCGCCAGATCGCCGCCGCTTTCGGAATAGGTCGCCGCCAGCCGGTCCACCAGCCCCTGCGGCGGATCGTCCGAGACGAAATGCACGACGAGCTTACGCGCCAGGTGTCGCGCGGTCTCGGGACGCGCGGCCAGATCCGTGATCACCGCGCGAATATCGTCCAGCGAGGCGGGGCCTTTGTCGCCGTAGCGGCGCCCCAGGACGGTTTCGGGCCCCGGCTCGGCGCGGGTGGCATCGAAAATGCCGCGGTCACGATGATAGCGCAGCCCGGTCAGCAACTCGGCCAGTTGCCGGACATCGGCCTGCGTGTAGTCCGCACCGACGCCGAGGCTGTGCAGTTCGATCATCTCGCGGGCGAGGTTTTCGTTCAGACCGCCGCCCCGCTTTCGGGCGAAACGGGAATTCGGCCCGACAGAACCCTGCTGGCTGAGATACAGCAGCATCGCGGGATGCGTCTCGGCGGCGAACATCATATCGGCAAAGCTTCCGCCCAGATGGGGGCGGATCGCCTCATCCACCAGGGAAACGCCCAGAAGCCGCCGTTCACTGTTGCCGCCGCGAACGGTGAAGTGATCCGACCAGAACCGGACCAGCCGTTCGCCGAACCCCGCCGGGGCGTCCAGTGCGCGCGCCATTTCGCGGCGCTGCGCCAGCGCGATCATCCGGTCCGAGAGCGCGCCGATGTCGTCGGCTTGTGCGCGGGCCTTGCGGTCACCGGCCTTGGCACGCCGACGCAAGCGCACCAGATCGCGCTGCATCGCGGAAATCGACGCCACGCTGATCGCGTCGGCGTCCGGTCCCGCCCCGGCGACCGAGGCCAGAACCTGCGCCGGATCCACCGGCGCCGCCATCAGCGGCGACAGACCATAGCCCAGCCGGATCGCGGCAAGTTCGGGATAGGCGATCATTCACATCCCCTGCAAAAGCACGGCCCGCCGCAGGCAGGACTGCCCCTGGCGCGGATCGTGGCACAGCAGGCGCGGGGTGTCAGATCACTCTTTTGGCAAGACCCGCAGACGCAGGTCGCGAAGCTGGTCGTTCGCGGGTTCGGAGGGCGCACCCATCATCAGGTCTTCCGCGCGCTGGTTCATCGGGAACATGATGACCTCGCGGATATTCTGCTCATCCGCCAGCAGCATCACGATCCGGTCGATCCCGGCCGCGCAGCCGCCATGCGGCGGCGCGCCAAAGCGGAACGCCTTGACCATGCCGCCAAACCGCTTTTCGACCTCGGATGCGGGATAACCCGCCAGTTCGAAAGCCTTGAACATGATCTCGGGCTTGTGGTTGCGGATCGCACCGCTGACCAGTTCATAGCCGTTGCAGGCCAGGTCGTATTGAAAGCCCTTCACCGCCAGCGGATCGCCATTCAATGCCTCCAGCCCCCCCTGCGGCATGCTGAACGGGTTGTGGCTGAAGTCGATCTTGCCCTCGTCGGTCTTCTCATACATCGGAAAATCGACGATCCAGGCGAATTTGAACTGGTCCTCGACAGTCAGGCCCAGTTCCCGCCCGATCTCGTTGCGGGCGCGGCCGGCCACGGCCTCGAACGCCTCGGGCTTGCCGCCCAGGAAGAAGGCCGCGTCACCCTCGCCCAGGCCCAGCTGCCGGCGGATCGCCTCGGTCCGTTCAGGACCGATATTCTTGGCGATGGGGCCTGCGGCCTCGGTCTGGCCATCCTCACCCTGGCGCCAGAAGATATAGCCCATGCCCGGCAGCCCTTCCTTCTGCGCGAAGGCGTTCATGCGGTCGGCGAATTTGCGGCTGCCGCCGGTGGGCGCGGGAATGGCGCGGATTTCGGTGCCGTCCTGTTCCAGCAGTTTCGCAAAGATCGCAAAGCCCGAGCCGCGGAAATGGTCGCTGACAACCTGCATCTCGATCGGGTTGCGCAGGTCGGGCTTGTCGCTGCCGTATTTCAGCATCGATTCGGCATAGGGGATGCGCGGCCAGTCGGCCTCGACCGGGCGGCCCTTGCCGAATTCCTCGAACAAGCCCTGGATAACCGGCTGAATCGCCTTGAAAACATCCTCTTGTTCGACAAAGGACATCTCGACGTCGAGTTGGTAGAAATCGGTCGGACTGCGGTCGGCGCGCGGGTCTTCGTCGCGAAAGCAGGGCGCGATCTGGAAATAGCGGTCAAAGCCCGCCACCATGATCAGCTGCTTGAATTGCTGCGGCGCCTGCGGCAGCGCGTAGAACTTGCCCGGATGCAGGCGCGACGGCACCAGGAAGTCGCGCGCGCCTTCGGGGCTGGAGGCGGT
>NZ_DHXG01000019.1:17450-26078 GCF_002413585.1 Paracoccus sp. UBA5162 | reverse complement strand
ATGATCGGCGTCTGGAATTCGGTGAAGCCGGCGTCCCACATGCGGTTGCGCAAGCTGCGGATCACCTGCGAGCGCAGCATGATGTTGTTGTGCAGGCTGTCGCGGCGCAGGTCGAGAAACCGATAGGCCAGCCGGGTTTCCTCGGGGTAGTCCAGATCGCCAAAGACCGGCAGCGGCAGTTCCTCGGCCGGGCCCAGCACCTCCAGATCGGTGGCATAGACTTCGATCTCGCCGGTGGGCAGCTTGGAATTGACCAGTGATGGATCGCGCAGCTTCACCCGGCCGTCGATGCGGATCACCGTCTCGGCGCGCAGCTTTTCCATCGCGGCGAAGGCGGGGCTGTCGCTGTCGGCCAGGACCTGGGTCATGCCGTAATGGTCGCGCAGATCGACAAACAGGACGCCGCCGTGATCGCGGACACGGTGAACCCAGCCGGACAGGCGGACCGCCTCTGCGGCATGGGCGGCGTTCAGATCGGCGCAGGTATGGCTGCGATAGGGGTGCATTGCGGACCTCGTTCGTTCAGCCCCCGCATGAACCGTGCGACAGCGGGGAAGTCAACCGCTCAGAAAGGCCGCACCACGTTGCCGCTGTAGAAATAATAACCCATCCCGACCGCGAACAGGATGTTGCCCGCGACCGCATGCAGCAGCCACGCCGCTGGAAAGCCGTGACGCCGATAGGCCCGCGCAAAGATCCAGCCGCCGATGAAGGTCAGCGCCAGGACGACCGCCGACCAATACATCAGATGCGCGAAGGCGAAGACCGCGGCATTGATGGCAATGCCGGCGCGCCCCTGGGGCAGCACCGGTCCGTAGCGGTGAAAGAAAAGCGCGCGAAAGATCAGTTCCTGCGGCAGCGCGGAAAGAAGCGGATAGAGAGCCCAGATCAGCAACAGGAATTCCGGCCGGGTGCGGGCCAGGACGAACAGCGCCTCGGGGCGGACCAGCCACAGGATCGCGGTGCCGGCGGCCAGCGTCGCGATGGCGATGCCCGCCACCTCCCACCAGGGAATCCGGATGCCGCGGATCAGGCTGGACCAGCGAAATCCGCCGGTCCGCCACAACAGCAACAGGCCCGCCAGCGTGAACAGGAACAGCGCCGGAAACAGCCAGCCTTTCGGCAGAAACAGCGCGATGGCCAGCGGCGTCCCGACATAGAGCGCCGCGAATTCGGCCAGCAGCCGGGGGCGCGGCGCTACCGCGTCAGGCGTGCCGACAGCCATCGTGTCCAGTCGGCCGACGAGCCCGCGAAGGCATTCAGATCGACATTGCCCTCGATGCCCGGCACGATGCCGGTTCCGGTATATTGCCAGAAGGTCCAGTTCTGACCGGGATAGGTCATGCGCGGATGGTCGGCGACCGAGCGCAGCCAGAACTCGGCACGCAGATCGCCCAGCTGGTTCTCGCGGTAGAAATCGACCGTCGTGTAGATGATCGGGCGCTGGCCATAGTAGCGGCCGACGATATCCATGAAGACCGATGCCTCTCGTTTCACCTCGGCGGGCGGCGGGCGGCGTGGACAGGTGTTCGAATTGGTCCATTCGAGATCCAGGACCGGCGGCATGGCGCCGCGTTCGCGCGGGACGTTCTTGATGAACCACTCTGCCTGTTCTTCGCCGGACCGGCAGAAATAGTAATAATGATAGGCGCTGCGCGGCAGGCGCACGGCAGCAGTTTCGCGCCAGTACCGTTGAAAGGCCGGATCGACGTGATCGGCGCCTTCGGTCGCCTTGATGAAGGCGAAGTTGATTCCCGCGCTTCGGACACGGCCCCAGTCGATGTCGCCCTGCCAGCGCGAGATGTCGATACCGTGCACATCCTGATTGTAGGGATGGCCATTGCGCCAGGCATGGGGGCGGCTGTCGCCCAGTTGCGGTGTCTTGCCCGCGGTGTAGGTCGAACCGCCGGGGCCGCCTCCGCCTCCGCCTCCGCCGCGCGGGGGCGTGCGCGAACACGATACCGCCAGCACGAGCAACAGCCCGATCAGGATTTTAGTCAGATGCCTCATATCGCCTGCCCCACGGGATTTGCTGCTGCTCTGCGCCTGTCGGCGGCGCTTGGTGCCGTTATCGCAAAGCCGTGAGGCAAAGTCACCGGGGCGTGACGGTCACGTCTGCGTCAGAAAGCGGACCGGCAGGCGCAGAGGCCAAGGCTTCGCCCGATCAGGCGGGGCAGGATCCCTTTTGCAGCGGCGTATCGCCTTCAGTTGCTGGCCGGCGGGCTATCCGTGGCCGCACCCTCGGTCCCGGCGGCGGGCGCGGCGGCTGCATCCGGATTGCTCACCCCCTCGGCCTGCGTCACGGGCGTTCCCTGGGGCGGTTCGGTGGTCGCGATGCCGTCATCGCCTTCGTTCACACCGGGAAGGAACAACCACCAGGCAAGCGCCGCGACGATCAGCGCCAGCCCGATGGCGATGACCGCCGGCCGGTGATTTCTGGCCGAGCGGCCGGGATCGTTGTCGTTGTGGGACATGGCAAGGCTCCTTTCTGGATCAACATGCAAACGGGAAGGTCAGTTCCGGTCCGGCACCAGCTTTCCAGGGTTCAGGATGTCGCGCGGATCAAGCGCCGTCTTGATCGCGCCCATCACCTGCCAGCCTTCGCCATGTTCGGCCGCCATCAATCCCCGCTTGCCGATGCCCACGCCATGTTCACCGGTAATCGTGCCACCGACGCGCAGCGCGCGTTCGGCCATGCGGGTGGCGATACGCTTGGCCTCGGCGAGTTCGGTCGCATTGCCCGGTTCGACAAGGATCTGAGCGTGAAAATTGCCGTCGCCCACGTGGCCCACGATCGGCCCGATCAGCCCCGCCCCGGCGATATCGGCGGCGGCGGCGGCCACGGCCGCGGGCAGATGCGACATCGGCACGCAAACATCGGTGACCACCCCGGTTGCGCCGGGGCGAAGCGCGCGGCAGGCGTGATAGGCACCATGCCGCATTCGCCACAGGCGGGCGCGATCCTCGGCCGTCACGGCCCAGTCGAAACCCTGTGCGCCGAAATCGCCCGCCAGATCGCCGAATCGCTCCGCATCCTCGCGCACCGCGCCGGGCGAGCCGTGAAATTCCACCATCAGATGCGGCTTTTCGGGCAGGGTGCTGCCGGAATGGGCATTGAAGGCGCGCGCGGTCGCTGCATCGACGAATTCGATCCGGGCCATCGGAATGCCGGACTGGATGGTGGCGCTGACGCATTCGACGGCGTGATCGAGGCTGTCGAAGGCGCAGACTGCGGCGGCGACCTCTTCGGGCTGGCCGTGCAGGCGCAGGGTCAGTTCCGTGATCACGCCCAGCGTGCCTTCGGACCCCACGAAAAGGCCGGTCAGATCATAGCCTGCGCTGGTCTTGGCCGCCCGCGTGCCGGTGCGGATGATGCGCCCGTCGGCCAGCACCACCTGCAAGCCCAGAACGTTGTCGCGCATGGTGCCATAGCGCACTGCGGTCGTGCCGCTGGCACGCGTCGCGGCCATGCCGCCCAGGCTGGCATTGGCGCCTGGATCGACCGGAAAGAACAGGCCCGTCGCCCGCAATTCCATGTTCAGCGCCTCGCGCGTCACGCCCGGTTCGACGCTGACCTGCATGTCCTCGGCGCGGATCTGGACCACCCGGTTCATCCGCGACAGATCCAGCGTCAGGCCGCCGCGCACCGGCAGGGCGTGACCTTCCAGCGACGTGCCCGTTCCCCAGGGAATCACCGAGATCCCGGCCTCGGCACAGATCGCGAGGATGGCCGAGACCTCATCGGCGGTCTCGGGCCAGGCCACGGCGTCGGGCGGCGGGCTTCTGTGGAAGGTTTCGGATTGCGCGTGGTGATCGCGATCCGCATCCGACACCGACAGGCGCGCGCCGAGGATCCTTCGCAATCTTTCGATCAGTTCGTCCCGCAGCGCCATCGGCAAACCCTCGCCCGTGCCAAGTGATTGTTCCGGCGATGAACCTTGGCAAAGCCCACCGCGTTCTGCCATCAACAGGCCAAAGACCTGCCATAATGTCGCGGCAGAGACCAGTCAGACCATGATATCCCGGAAGGACGCCTCTCTGATGAACAATTCGCGAATTTCACCGCTGCGGCCCGACGCGTCGCGCCATGCCGGCCACCGCCTGCCCGATGGCCTGCGCGATGAAACGCCGCGGCGCGCCGATCATGCCTATGTGACGCTGGTCAGCAATCCGGATTATCTGCCGGGGGCCGAGGCCCTGCTGCGTTCGCTGCGCCTGACGGGCTCGAGGGCCGATCTGGTGGTGATGCATCGCGGGCTGAGTGCCGGACAACTCGCGCGGCTGCGGGCGCTGGATGCGCGACTGGTGGCGGCGGACCTGCTGCCGACCTCGGAGGCGTTCGACCAGGCCCATGCCCGCGACGCGCTGCATCGTCGCGCGGCCTTCACCCGTGGGGCCAAGCCGGATTTCCACACGCCCCTGGACAATTTCGTCAAGCTGCGGCTGTGGCAATTGGATTACGACCGCTGCGTCTTCGTGGATGCCGATGCCATCGTGCTGCGCAACGTCGACAAGCTGTTCGAGATGCCGGAATTCTGTGCCGCGCCCAATGTCTATGACGGGCTGGACGGGTTTCTGCGGATGAATTCGGGCGTTTTCACGGCCCGTCCCGATCAGCGCACCCATCGCGAGATGCTGGCGCGGCTGGACCGGCCCGGCGCATTCTGGCGACGAACCGACCAGAGCTTCCTGCAGGATTACTTCCCCGACTGGCACGGCCTTTCGATCCACCACAACATGCTGCAATATGTCTGGTTCAACATGCCGCAATTGTGGAGCTGGGACGACATTCGCATCCTGCATTTCCAGTACGAGAAGCCCTGGCAGGAACACGACAAGGCCGATCTGCTGCGGCCCTTGATCCAGCTTTGGCGCGCCATCGCCGCGGGCCAGCCGGTTCCCGACCTGGCCGCCCAGGCCCGCCCCGCCGCCTGATGCGCATCGCGCTGACCGGCGCCAGCGGCATCGTCGGCGGCTTCGCGCTGCGGGCCGCGTTGGCCCAGGGGCATGAGGTGACGGTGCTGGACCGCGCCAGCGGCTATGTCCTGGGCGACGCGCCCGACCTTGCCGGCCACCACGCCCTGGTCCACTGCGCCTTCGCCCATGTCCCGGGCCGCTATCGCGGCGGCGAGGGTGCGGATGCACAGGGATTTCGGCGCGACAACCTGGACGGTTCGATCCGGCTGTTCGATGCGGCGGCGGCCGCGGGCGTGGGCCGGATCCTGTTTTTGTCGTCGCGCGCCGTCCATGATGGCCATCCGCCCGGCATTGCGCTGTTCGATGACCTGCCGCCACGTCCGGCCAATCTCTACGGCGAGGTAAAGGCGCTGGCCGAGGCGCATCTGCGCCGGCTGAGACCGCAGCTTCGGGCGACCTCGATCCGGGCGACAGGCATCTATGGGCCCGGCCCGGCGCAGAAATGGCGCGGACTGATCCGCGACTATCTGGCAGGTCGCGCAATCACGCCGCGCGTCGCGACCGAATTGCACGGCCGGGATCTGGCCTGCGCGATGCTGCTGCTTCTGACACAAGAGACCCCACCCGCCAGCGTCAATGCGTCCGATCTGGTCCTTGACCGCCGCGATCTGCTGGCCGAGGTGCGGGATCTGACGTCCAGCCGCCATCCCCTGCCCCATCGCGCGGATGCGTCGTTGCTGAACGTGCCGGATTGCGCGGCCCTGGCGGCGATGGGCTGGCGGCCCGGCGGCATGACGCTGCTGCGCCAGAGCCTGCCGCGCATGCTTGCGGATCCGTGAGGGTCAGCGTCCGCAGAGATAGGCATGAACCGGCCGGGTCTCGCCCGGCGGCGTGAACTCCAGATGGTCCAGCCGCGCGCCATAGGCGATCAGCCGGATCGGCAGCGTCCGATCCCCGGCCATCCGCATCTCGACCGTGCTTCCCGACAGGCGATATGCGACGGGCAGGGATACGATTTCGGCGCGCGCGCTGATGAAAAGCCCGTATTCGAAGGTGGCCGGGTCGGTGCAGGATTTCGGCGCCTGCCCGCGGGTCAGTCTCAGCATGTCGTCGCGCATGGTCCAGCGACCGATCAGGAAGCCGGGCGGCTGCGGGCGAAATTCGTCGAACCCTTCCAGACGCGCATATTCGGTCAGAAAGGCGTCATATCCCCGAACCTCGCGAAGATCGGTCAGATAGGTTGTCGGATCGGTCTCGCGCAGCCCCTCCAGATAGGCCGCGGCGCGGTGATCCAGTTGCCGCAGCACCAGCAGATAGATCGCGACGGCCGACAGGGCGGCTGCGGCGGCGATCCACTGGACACGGCCAAGTCCGCGCATCCGGCTGAATCTGATCGCGGCCATGTCCTGTCCCTTCCACTGCTTCGCGGGCCGGATGCTGCTTACGGTTTGCATCCGGGCAGGCAAAGGCATAGCAGAGAAGGCGCTGCGAATGGCCCGGACCCGGCCCGCGGCATTCCTACAGGTCGCCGGCCGCGACCACAACCGCCACCGAGAGCCATGACCGATACCGCCACGACCGACCTGCCCGGACTGAACAACGACACCCGCAATGTCTCGTTGATTTCGCTTTCCTTTCTGGCCATCGGCATCGGCATCGTCACGGGCCTGGGCGCGATCCTGCTGCGCTACCTGATCTCGTTCATTCACAACCTGTTCTTTCTGGGCGAATTCTCTTTCGCATATGATGCCAACATCGCCACGCCGCCGGCCCCTTTCGGGCCGCTGGTGATCCTGGCCCCGGTGATCGGCGGGGCGATCGTGCTGTGGCTGGTGCGCCGCTACGCGCCCGAGGCCAAGGGGCACGGCGTGCCCGAGGTGATGGATGCGATCTATTACCGCAACGGCAAGATCCGCCCGCAGGTGGTCGTGATCAAGTCGCTGGCCTCGGCGCTGTCGATCGGATCGGGCGCCTCGGTCGGGCGCGAAGGTCCGATCATCCAGATCGGATCGGGGATCGGATCGGTCCTGGGCGGGCTGGCGCGATTGCGCAGCTGGCAGGTGATCACACTGGTCGCGGCGGGGGCCGGGGCGGGGATCGCGGCGACCTTCAACACGCCGCTTGGCGCGGTGCTGTTCGCGGTCGAACTGATGCTGCCGGAATTCAGCGCACGCACCCTGATCCCGGTCGTCATCGCCACCGGCACCGCAACCTATATCGGCCGACTGGCCTTCGGCATTGCTCCGGCCTTTCTTGTCGCCGCGCATGAGAGGCCGGATCTTGTCGTGCCCCTTTCGGTCGACATGCTGCCTCTCTACGTGATCTTCGGCCTTGTCACGGGGGTCGCCGCGGCCGGTTTCGTGCGCGGTCTCTACATGATCGAGGACGCTTTCGACGGCTGGAAGGCCAATGCCTATCTGAAAAACGCCGCCGGAATGCTGTCGCTGGGCATCCTGATGTATGTGCTTTTGCTGACCACCGGCATGTATCACACGGCGGGCGTCGGCTATGCCACGATCGAGGCGATCCTGACCGGTCAGTTGACCGCGCCGGCCTTCCTGATGCTGCTTTTCGTGCTGAAGTTCCTTGCCACCTCGGTCAGCCTTGGCGCCGGCGCCTCGGGCGGAATCTTCTCGCCCTCGCTGTTTCTGGGCGCAGCACTTGGCGGGGCGTTCGGCGGCGTGCTGGACATCATGTTCCCGAATCTGGGTTTCCATTCGGTCACTTTCGCGCTGATCGGCATGGCCTGCATCGTAGGCGCCTCGACCGGCGGGGCGCTGACCGCCATCGTCATGCTGTTCGAGATGACCGGCGACTACACCATCACGGTCGCGGCGATCATCGCGGTCGTGGTCGCGCTTGGCGTCCGCAAGCAATTGTCGCCCGACGACATCTACACGCTGAAACTGACGCGCCGCGGCCATCGCATCCCGCGCGAATCGCGCGCCCACATGTTCGGCATCCGTCAGATCAAGGAAATCATGTCCCCTGCCGTCGGCGTGATCGAGAAGGCCGAACTCGGCGATCGCGGCAGCGTGGACACATTGCTGGGATCGGAACGGATCTATGCGGTCGTGGTCGAGAACCGCAGCGTCGTCGGCATCGTCCGCGTCCATCCCGAAGATCCGACCAGGCGACACGGCCCCCTGATCGGTCCGGTGGGCTATGCCAAGGAAACCAGTTTTCTCCAGAACGCGATGACGAACATGGCCGACCGCGATCACGCGGCGCTTCTGATTCTGCCCGACAAGACCATGCCACGGCCGGAAAACGTGATCGGCGTGCTGACCCGCGACACCATCGCGGCGGCGGTTCTGCGCGATTATCGCAGCTGAGACGGAATCGGCCGGCGGATCCCGCGCCTCAGGCGCGGCGCATTGCCGCCATGCCCAGAACGCGCGCGCGCTTGCGCGGGTCGCTGTCGAACAGCGCAGCCAGTTGTTCCGTGATCGCACCGGCCAGCTGTTCGGCATCCGTGATGGTGACAGCCCGGTCGTAATAGCGGGTCACATCGTGACCGATGCCGATGGCCAGCAATTCGACGGCGCGTTTCTTCTCGACCATGGCGATCACGTCGCGCAGGTGCTTTTCCAGATAATTGGCCGGATTGACCGACAGGGTCGAATCATCGACCGGCGCGCCGTCCGAGATGACCATCAGGATCTTGCGCGCTTCGGCCCGCTTTGCCAGCCGCCGATGCGCCCATTCCAG
>NZ_DHXG01000019.1:11255-17122 GCF_002413585.1 Paracoccus sp. UBA5162 | reverse complement strand
GCCGTCGATGTTTTCCTTCAGCAGCCCTTCCTTCATCATCAGGCCCAGATTCGGCCTGACACGACGCCAGGGCGCATCCGCGGGCTTGTAGATGATGTGGCGCAGATCGTTCAGGCGGCCCGGCTGGGACGGACGACCCTGTTTCAACCATTCCTCGCGGGCCTGCCCCCCCTTCCACGCGCGGGTGGTAAAGCCCAGGATCTCGACCTTGACGCTGCACCGTTCCAGCGTCCGGGCCAGCACGTCGGCGCAGATCGCCGCGATCGAGATGGGTCGGCCGCGCATGGAGCCGGAATTGTCGATCAGCAGCGTCACCACGGTATCGCGGAACTCCATGTCCTTTTCGACCTTGAAGCTCAGCGGCGTGGTCGGGTTGGCCACAACGCGGGCCAGGCGGCCGGCATCCAGAACGCCTTCCTCCTTGTCGAATTCCCAGCTGCGGTTCTGCTGCGCCTGAAGGCGGCGTTGCAGTTTGTTGGCCAGCCGGCTGACCGCACCGCGCAGCGGTTCAAGCTGCTTGTCCAGATAGGCGCGCAGACGCTCCAGTTCGGCCGGGTCGGCCAGATCGTCGGCGCGGATTTCCTCGTCCCAGTTCTGCGAGAACACACGGTAATCGGGGCTGGCCTCGCTGACCGGCGGCGGAAGGTCGGGCGGCGCTTCCGCATCCGGCATCTCGGCCTCGTCGGTCAACTCGTCATCGGCCTGATCGTCCATGCTGACCTGGGCCTGACGTTCGTCCTGCTGCTGTTCCTGACTGCGCTCGGGCGAGCCTTCGCCATCCTCGCTGTCATCCTGGTCGCGCGCCTGGTTGTCGCCGGCCTCCTCGTCCTGTTCGGCGTCTTCCTCGGCGGCATCATCCTCGGGTTCGTCGGGATCCTCGCCCAGTTGATCACCATAACCCAGATCGCTGATGGCGCGCCGCGCAAGTCGCGCGAAGGCCGCCTGATCGGCCAGGGTTTCACGAAGATCGCCCAGCGTTTCGCCCGCCTGCTGTTCGATGAAGGGCCGCCACAGATCGGCGACATGCTGCGCACCCACGGGCAGGGCCCGGCCGGTCGCGGCCTGCCGAAGGATATAGCCCGCGGCCACCGACAGTGGCGCATCGGCCGGAGCCTTGATCTGGGCATAACCCTTCTTGTCGGCCTCGGCGCCGATCCTGGCATCGATGTTGGACAGGGCGCCGGGCATGTCGCGCGCGCCCAGAGCCTCGCAGCGGGCGGTTTCCATGGCTTCGTAAATCTCGCGCGCCATCGGACCTGCTGGCGCGAATTTCGCATGGGTCGCCGCGTCGTGATGGCGCATCCGCATCGCAAGGGCATCGGCGGTTCCGCGCGCCAGCAGCACCTCTTGCCGACCCATGCGACGGCTGATCTGCGGCAGGCGCATCGTGTCGCCGGCGACACCGGACGGATCGGCGCTGAAGGTCACGTTCAACTCATGCTCGTCGGCAAGCGCGCGCGTGGCCTCGGTCAGGGCCTTCTTGAAGGGATCGGCGGGATTGTCGGATGTCTTCATGTCATCCATAGAGCACCGCCCGAGGCGCGGGGCAAGGGGCAGACGCGGCGCCAGGAGGCTGTGCAGGGCCGCACCGCCGCTGTGCGCGGATGCGCAAAAGCCCTTGCAACCGGTCAGGTCGCGATCGCGTTGGTGGGGATATTGCCCAACGAAGAAAGGACAGGTCATGGCCAGACCCCGGATTGCCGTCATCGTCAGTTCCACGCGCGACGCCCGTTTCGCCGACAAGCCCGCGGAGTGGCTTATGGCGCAGGTCGCGGATCACCCTGATCTGGACTTCGAGAAGGTCGACCTGCGCGAACAGAACCTTCCCTTCTTCAACGAGGCCGCGTCGAATCTGTGGGTCGAATCCAAGGATCCGAACGCGCTGGCCTGGCAGAGGAAGCTGGACGGTTTCGACGGCTTCATGTTCGTGCTGGCCGAATACAACCACTCGGTCCCCGGGGCGCTGAAGAACGCCATGGATCAGGCCTACAAGGAATGGAACCGCAAGCCGATGACCGCGCTGGCCTATGGCGGCGCGGGGGGCGCGAGGGCGCTGGAGCATCTGCGGATGATCGCCGTGGAATTGCAGATGGCGCCGCTGCGCAATGCGGTCCATATCGGCGGCGGCGATTTCCTCAAGGTTTCTCCCATGGGCGAGGATGCACCGATGAGCGAGATCGAGGATCATCTGGCGGCGTCCCTGAAAGCGACGCTTGAAGATCTTGTCTGGTGGACCAAGGCGTTGAAAGCCGCGCGAGCGGGGTGAATCCGGAGTGACGAAAACAAGAAGGCCGCGCGATTCGGTGAATGCGCGGCCTTTTCGATGAATCCTCGGCTCCGATCAGATCCGGTCCAGCTGATCGTCCATGGCGGCCGCGATCTCGCGGCGGATCACGGCGCGCAGGTTGCGTGAAAAGCGCTGACCCATCTCGCCCTGCAATTCCTCCTGGATCATCTCGCGCAGCAGATCGCGGATGCCCTGCTCTTCCACTTCAGGCTGATGTTGCGGGCTGGCGGGTTCATTGGCTGCCGCGACCGGCGCCTCGGCAGGAACCGGAGAAACGGCTGTTTCCTGCGCCGCCGACCCGGTCGGGATCGATGCGATTTCAGCGGTCGGGCGATGCCAGACCTCGCAGGCCCCCGCGGCGGCGGCAAGCGGCGCGATTCTCGCCTCCGGAACGGGTTCGCTGGCTGCCAGTTCCGGGACCGGATCGGACGCAGATCGTGGCTGGCTGCTTTCGGCAGTCTCTGCCGCGGACTTCCGTTCTGGCAGGGATTTTACCGCGATCGGCGCCGAGTCGTTCATCGCGCCCCCATCCGCCGGTTCGGGGCGCATCCGGGCCTTCCAGTCAAAGGCTTCGGCGAAGGCGTCTTCCTCCATCATGGCCTCGAAATCGTGCAGAGGGGTCGGCCCGGCCGCATCACTGCCCCGGCGCAGGTCCGGCAAAGGATCCTCATCCGAAGCCGATTTCGCATCAATCCCGGCGTTCCGGTCTCTAGGCAAGTCACGCAGCGGACCCGAATTGACCCGGCGGGCCACGTCCAGACGAAGCGGCCGAGGCGCGGGCGGAACCGGCTGATGTGGCGAGGGCGCGGAAAACGACGCTCCGATTCGTCCCGAGAACGAGCCCTCGGGCTGCGGGGTTGTTGCGGACATGTGGCACGCAAGTTCGCTGCCCGGCAATTCCGCCACAGCCTCGGTATCGGCGTGGCGAACAACGCGACCGGCTTCATCGGGCCTTTGCGGCGGCTCGGGGGGCGTTTCCGGCATGATCGGCCTGGGCCGGGCGGCATCGGCGCCATTCGCGGCCTGACCCAGCGGCCAACCCTCCGCCTCGGGCTCGACCGCCGCGTCGCCGAAACGCGACCGCGCCAGTTGTCGGGCAAGAGCGGCGTTTCCACCGTGACGTCGTGCCAGAAATTCGGCCGAATCCTCGTCGATGACACGAGACGCGGTTTCTCGATCGTCGATCAGGCGATCCCGTGCGGCGGACAAGGCTTCATCCTCCGCGATCAGGCGGCGGATGGCGGTCAGCACATCGCCGATATCCTCGGACAGCCGCGCTGCGGACTGGATCTGTCGCTCAGCCATGGGTCACCCCCATGGCGCGGGCGTCATTGCTTGCGGCCGATGGCGCGCAGGACGCGATCAAGGCTTTCGCCCTGCTTGCTGGTATAGGGCGCATCACGCACGGCATTGTAGTATTGTGATGGGTCATAGGTCGGAATCCCAAGTTTCAGGTTTTCTACCGTCAACAGACCCATAGCAGCCAAAAGTTGATAATGTGCTAATTGCAGATTGGATTCGGCGGTGATCTTGTCGGCCCGCGCCTGCAGCAGGGATTGTTCCGAATCCAGCACGTCCAGCGTCGTCCGCGCACCCAGCAGCGCCTCTTCGCGCACACCTTCATAGGCTTGCTGCGCGGCGGTGATCTGCTGGTCGATGGCACCGATCTGCGCCCGCGCCACCTGGATATTGGCCCAGGCTTCGCCGACCTGCTGGCTGATCTGCCGCGATGTGTTCAGCAGCGCCGCCCGCGCCTGGTCGCGCGCGGCCATCGCCTTGCGCTGTGCCGATGGCAGGCGGCCGCCGGAATAGATCGTCTGGTTCAATTGCACCCCAACAGAGGCAGTGGCACGATTGTCGTAGACGCCGGAAAACGTGCTGGGACTGCGGGTCACGCCCACGCCGAGATTGCCCGACAAGGTGGGATTGCGTTCGGCCGCGGCGGCCGCCACGCCCAGTTCGGCGGCGGCGGCCTGACGCTGGGCCTGAAGGATCGCCGGATGGTTCTTCTGCGCAATGGCCCGCGCGGCATTGACCGATGCCGGCAGTTTGGGCAGCGGCGGCGGCGCGCTCAGGCCGGTGGGTTTCCGCCCGGTCGCCGCCAGATAGCCTTCGCGCGCGATTTCAAGTTGACCCTGCGCGGAGGCCAGCGCCGCCTGGGTCGCGGCCAGTTGCGCATCGGCCAGGGCCACATCGGTCACGGTGATCTCGCCCACGTCAAAGCGATCCTGCGCGGCCTGCCTTTCGCGCGACAGAACCCCGACCGAATTCTGCTGCAAGGCCACCTGCTCGGTGGCGCGGCGAACCTCGAAAAAGGAGGCTGTGGCATCAAGCAGAACGTTCTGTTCGACATTCACCAGCGCCTGCCGCGTGGCCATTACCTGTTCCTTGGCGGAATCGATGGCAAGCTGCGATCTGCCCCAGTCGTAGAGCGTCATTTCAGCCCCGATCTGCAACGAGGTCGATCGCGTCGTCAGCCCGCCCTCGCTTTGCTGCACGTCATGGCTGGCGATCCACTGGACCACGGGGCGAAGCTGGGCGATCGCGCTGGCGACATCCTCGTCCGCCGCCCGCAGCACGGCCCGGTTCTGATCCATCAGCGCCGAATCGCGATAGGCCGCAACCATCGTGTCGGCCAGGGACTGGGCGCGCGCGGGAAGGGCGATCGCGCCGCCCAGGATCGATGACAGGACAAGCGCGCGAAAACAGGTGCGAAAGATCACAGGCTGAACCTCCGTTCGCGGGTAAAGCCCGGCAAGAGCGGGGCATGGGCGTTGAAGGCATAGCGCCAGTTCACGCGGTCGTTCAGGCGATGGCCGATGCGGACAACGCCCAGCCGTCCCTCGTCGAACAGAGCCGCGATGCGGCCGCCTTCCTTCAACTGGTCTTCAATGGCGGCCGGAACCTGCTGGACCGCGCCCTCGATCAGGATGGCGTCATAGGGCCCTTGACGCGCTGCGCCTTCGGATAGCGGTCCCTCGAGCACGGCGACGTTGAAGACATCGGCCTCGGCCAGCCGGCGTTCGGCCTCGGCGGCCATGTCGGCGTCGTCCTCGATGGCGACGACCGCCTCGGCCATGCGCGCCATCACGGCCGCGGAATACCCATATCCACACCCCAGATCCAGAATCAGGTCATCCGGCTGGATGTCCAGCGCGTCCACCATCTTGGCCAGTGTCCGCGGCTCCAGCAGGACACGGCCGCGTCCGATATCCAGATTCTCGCCGGAATAGGCCACGGCGCGGCGGCCGGCGGGAACGAATTCCTCGCGGGGAACAGCCAGCATCGCTTCGATCACCGGGAATTTCGTGACATCGTTGGGACGAACCTGGGTATCCACCATCATGGTGCGGCGCGCGGCGAAATCGGTCATGTCGGGCCCTTATGCGACCTGCTTTGTCTGCTTACTGCCACGATTCCGGGATGCGGGCAACGCCGCTCATTCCCGTCTTGCGCCGTCAGCGCCGATCCACTAAATCATTCGCACTCTGAAGATCGGTGGGTTGGCGGAGTGGTTACGCACCGGATTGCAAATCCGTGAAGACCGGTTCGATTCCGGTACCCACCTCCAGAAAGTCCC
>NZ_DHXG01000019.1:9026-10878 GCF_002413585.1 Paracoccus sp. UBA5162 | reverse complement strand
TCCGGTCCGGGGTGGGGCACATTTACTTGCGCCCGCCTGCCGCCTAGGAGGGAATGGCGGCATTCCGACTGCGACCGGCCGCGAGAACCGCCGCGAGACGAAGCCGATGATCTATGCCGCCACGACCCGCCTTGTCGAAGCCGCCTTGCGGCTGCGGGTCGCGTTGGGCGGCCAGGCCGACTTGCGGCAGCGGCTGGCGATCGGCGCCCCGCCCGCCCGCTGCCGGATCTGGTTCCACGGCGCCTCGGTGGGCGAGTTGCAGTCCGGACAGGAGATCATCCTGGAACTGGCCCGGCGCCTGCCGGTGCTTGTCACCGCCAATACCGAAACCGGCCGGGATCTTGCGGCAGGCTGGGGCCTTTCCGCCCGGCTGGCTCCGCTGGATTCGCCCGCGGCGCTGTCGCGTTTCCTAGACGCGGCGCGGCCGGGTCTGCTGGTGACGCTGGAAAACGAATTCTGGCCGCTTCGGTCGCGGATGCTGGCGCAACGGGGGATCGCGCAGGCCATGATCGGCGCACGGATGTCGGCCCGTTCGGCGGCGACATGGCGGCGGCTGCCCGGCATCATTGGTCCGATGCTGACCCGCCTTGCCGCGCTTTCGGCGCAGGACGCGGCCAGCGAGACGCGGCTGTGCGACCTGGGGCTCGACCCCGCGTGCCTGTTGCCGCGCCTCGACCTGAAATTGCTGGCACCGGCGCGGATCACCCCGCCCCCCGACAACCGGCGGCGCGACCGGACCATCCTTGCCGCCTCGACCCACGAGGGCGAGGAGGCCACGATCCTCGACGCCTGGATTGCAGCCCGCCGCGCGCATCCCGACCTTCGCCTGATCCTGGCCATCCGTCACCCCCGGCGCGGCGACGAGGTCGCGGCGCTGATCGCCGCCCGCGGCCTGCCCGTCGCCCGCGTTTCGCGGGGCGCCGCGACAGCGCCGCTGCTGCTGGCCGACACGTTGGGCGAGATGCCGCGCTGGTATGACCAGGCGGGAATCTGCATCGTCGGCGGGTCGCTGGCCGATCGTGGCGGCCACACGCCCTGGGAACCGGCGGCCCATCGCTGCGCCATTCTGCATGGCCCGCATGTCGCGAATTTCACCGAAAGCTATGGCGCGCTTCATGCTCAGGACGCGGCACTGGCGGTGACCAGCACGTCACTTCCGGCGCAGATCATCGGCCTGGCGGGCGATGGCGCCCGTGCCCGCGCTCTGGGCCGGGCCGCACGCGGAGTGCTGGAGGCGGAGGCGCGCGACCCGTCGGCGCTGATCGACAGGCTCGCCAATCTTGCGCAGGACCGCGCGGATCACGATATAGCCCGCATGAGCAAGACGGAGCCGCGATGATCCGCTACAGCCTGCGCTGCGACCAGGGCCATGATTTCGATGGCTGGTTTCGTTCGTCCGATGCGTTCGAGACGATGCGCGACTCGGCGCGGCTGTCCTGCGCGCAATGCGGATCGACCAGCGTTGAAAAGACCCTGATGAGCCCCTCGGTGGCGGCAAAGACGGCCAGACCCCTGTCCGCGCCCGTCAATCCGGCCCAGGCCGCATTGGACCGACTGCGCCGCCATGTCGAGAAGAATTCCGATTATGTCGGACTGAAATTCGCCGACGAGGCGCGCGCCATGCATGAAGGCCGCAGTCCGGGCCGCGCCATCCACGGCGAGGCGCGCCCGGACGAGGCGAAAAAGCTGATCGAGGACGGAGTTCCGATCGCGCCGCTGCCTTTCCTTCCGCGCCAGAAATCCAACTGAACCGGCACCTTCGCACTCTTGGAAAATACCTCGGGGGTCGTCGCGGAACGCGACGAGGGGGCAGCGCCCCCTGCCGCCCCCGTCACCCGCCTTGCCTCTTGCG
>NZ_DHXG01000019.1:0-8723 GCF_002413585.1 Paracoccus sp. UBA5162 | reverse complement strand
ACCCGCCTTGCCTCTTGCGGTTTCATCCCCCCGCCCATACAAGCCGCGCCGAAAGAAACCCTTGGCTGGAGGCCCGCGATGCCGCTTCTGGTGATGAAATTCGGCGGCACCTCGGTCGCCGATCTGGACCGGATCAGGAATGCCGCCGCGAAGGTGCAGCGCGAGGTCGAGCGCGGCCATGACGTCATCGTCATCGTCAGCGCCATGTCCGGCAAGACCAACGAGCTTGTCGGCTGGGTCGAGAAGACCTCGCCGCTGTTTGATGCGCGCGAATATGATGCCGTGGTCAGTTCGGGCGAGAACGTCACCGCCGGATTGATGGCGCTGACGCTTCAGGAAATGGGCGTTCCGGCGCGCAGCTGGCAGGGCTGGCAGGTGCCGATCAACACCACCGCGCAACATTCCGCGGCGCGTTTCGTCGATATCCCGCGCGGCAATCTGGATCAGAAGTTCGCCGAAGGCTTCCGGGTCGCGGTGGTCGCGGGTTTCCAGGGTCTGGCGCCCGATGGCCGGATCACCACGCTGGGCCGGGGCGGATCGGACACGACCGCCGTGGCCTTCGCGGCCGCCTTCGACGCCGAACGCTGCGACATCTATACCGATGTCGATGGCATCTACACGACCGACCCGCGCATCACCTCGAAAGCGCGCAAGCTGGACAGGATCGCGTTCGAGGAGATGCTGGAACTGGCCAGTCTTGGCGCGAAGGTGCTGCAGACCCGCTCGGTCGAGCTGGCGATGCGCTACAAGGTGCGGCTGCGCGTGTTATCCTCGTTCGAGGACACGACCGAAGATTCGGGCACGCTGGTCTGCGATGAGGGAGAAATCATGGAATCGAAAGTCGTCAATGGCGTCGCCTATTCCCGCGAGGAAGCCAAGATCACCCTTGTCACGGTCGAGGACCGTCCCGGCATTTCCGCCGGCATCTTCGCGCCCCTGGCGGATGCGGGCGTGAACGTGGACATGATCGTGCAGAACATCTCCGAGAAGAATTTCGAACATCACCAGGGCTCGGTCACGGACATGACCTTCTCGGTGCCGATCAATCAGGTGGATCGCGCCAAGCGCGCCATGGAACAGGCCCGCGCCGCGGGCACGGTTTCGTATGACGAATTGATCGTCGATACCGAGGTCGCCAAGGTCAGCGTGGTGGGCATCGGGATGCGCAGCCATGCCGGCGTCGCAGCCCGGATGTTCAAGGCCCTTGCCGAGGAAAACATCAACATCAAGGTCATCGCCACCAGCGAAATCAAGATTTCCGTTCTGATCGACCGCAAATATATGGAACTGGCCGTTCAGGCGCTGCATGATGCCTTCGGCCTCGAAGCGGCCTGATCCCCTCGGGTGATCCCGAACCGACAGGCCCTCGGGCCGGACGCGACGACGGAAGGCGGGAAGGCATTGCAGGACCGCAAGGACAGTGATTCGCGCAAGCTGCTGCGGCGGCTGAAGGAAATTCTGGCCGCCGCCGGCGACGGTCAGGACAGGCTTGACCAGATCACCCACAACATTGCCGATTCGATGGGCACCGATGTGTGCTCGATCTATCTGTTTCGCGACCCCGAGACGCTGGAGCTTTGCGCCACCGAAGGTCTGCGCGCCGAGGCCGTTCACCAGACCAGGCTGAGGCTGGGCGAAGGCCTGGTCGGGCGCGTCGCACGGACCGGCCGCTACATGAACACCGCCGACGCGCCCGCGATGCCCGGATTCCGCTTCATGCCCGAAACCGGCGAAGAGGTCTTTCCCAGCTTTCTCGGCGTGCCGATCCAGCGCGTGGGCGAGAAACTGGGCGTTCTGGTCGTGCAGTCGCGCGATGCCCGCCTGTTCAGCGATGACGAGGTCTACGGCCTGGAAGTGGTGGCAATGGTGCTGGCGGAAATGACCGAACTGGGCGCCTTCCAGGGCACCCAGGCCAACAGCCTGCCGCAGGCCCACCGCTTTCCGCTGATGCTGCGCGGCACCACCGGACAGGAAGGCGCGGCCGAGGGTCATGTCTGGCTGCACGAGCCGCGCGTGGTCATCGCCAACCCCGTCGGCGACGATCCCGAAACCGAAAGGGCGCGGCTGCACGAGGGCGTGGAACGGCTGCGGGAACGGGTCGATTCGATGGTCGCCGCCGCCGACATGGGGGCCGATGGCGATCACACGGCCGTTTTGGAAACCTATCGCATGTTCGCCCATTCGCGGTCCTGGCTGAAGCGGATGGAAGAAGACATCCAACTGGGCCTTTCCGCCGAAGCGGCGGTCGAGAAGGAACAATCCGCTGCCCGTGCACGGCTGGAAATGTCGGCCGATCCCTATCTTCGCGACCGCCTGCATGATCTGGACGACCTGTCCAACCGGCTGTTGCGGATCCTGACCGGACAGGGCGTCGATACAGGCGCCGAGATGCCCGCGGATCCGATCCTGATCGCCCGCAATATCGGCCCCGCCGAATTGCTGGAATACGGACGGCGGCTGAAGGGCGTGGTGCTGGAGGAAGGATCGGTCGGCTCTCACGCGGCGATCGTGGCGCGGGCGCTGGCGATTCCGCTGGTCATCCACGCCGCCCGCATCACGACCGAGGCGCTGAATGGCGATCCGATCCTCGTCGATGGCGATCAGGGCATTGTCCATCTGCGCCCCGAGGACACGGTGGCGCTGGCCTTTCGCGACAAGATGGCGATGCAGGCCGAGGCTCAGAACCGCTATGCCAGCCTGCGCCGGCTTCCCGCGACCGGCAGTTGCGGCACCACGATCCAGCTTTACATGAATGCGGGCCTGATGGCCGACCTGCCCTCGCTGGAAGGGTCGGGGGCCGAGGGCGTGGGCCTGTTCCGGACCGAATTGCAGTTCCTGATCCGCAACCACGTCCCGCGACGGGGAGAACTGGCCGAATTGTATCGCCGGGTCATGGACAACGCCAAGGGCAAGCAGGTGATGTTCCGGACGCTGGACATCGGGTCGGACAAGGTGCTGCCCTACATGAAGCCCCAGGACGAGCCCAACCCGGCGATGGGCTGGCGCGCGATCCGTGTCGGCCTGGACAAGCGCGGCATTCTGCGGATGCAGCTTCAGGCGCTGATCCGGGCGGCCGCCGGACGCCCCTTGCACGTCATGTTCCCCTTCATCGCCGATATCAGCGAATACGAGGACGCCTATCGCATCCTCATGCAGGAAATGTCGCGAGAACAGCGGGTGGGCCGTGACCTGCCGACCGACATTCGCGTGGGCGCGATGCTCGAGACGCCCTCGCTGGCCTTCGCTCCGAAAAAGTTCTTCGAGATGTGCGACTTCGTCTCGATCGGCGGCAACGACCTGAAGCAGTTCTTCTACGCGGCCGACCGCGAAAACGAACGCGTCCGACGCCGATATGACACGCTGAACGTGCCCTTTCTCGCATTGCTGCGCCAGATCGTGCTGCGCTGCGAAGAGGCGCGCGTGCCGCTGTCCTTCTGCGGCGAGGATGCCGGCCGCCCGATCGAGGCATTGACCTTTGCGGCCCTGGGCATCCGACGCCTGTCGATGCGTCCGGCCTCGATCGGCCCGGTCAAGCATCTGATCCGTCGCGTCTCGATCGCCGATCTTCGGCAGGTCATCGACGAGGCCGAGGCATCGGGAATGCACAACCTGCGCCGGCCGGTGACCGAATGGCTGGCCCGACAATAGGCGGAAAATCGCCCGAATCACCCCTGGGCGCGATCGGGCGACGCCACACACAACTCAGGGTCGCTTTTCCGGCGACCGACGCGACTTGTTGCGCTGCGGCGCAGTCCCTATACTGAACCGGCTCTTGCGAACTGCCTCCAAAGATGAAGCGACGAAATTTCCTCAATGCCGCCACGGCGCTGGCAGCCGGCAGCGTCTTTGCCGCGACGCCGGCCCAGGCACAATCGAGTTCTGACGAATCGACGATCGACACGCCGCCCGAAGGCGCAAGGACGGATTTCGGTTTCGAAGACGTGGCCGCGATCGCCGCCAAACGGGCCGAAGCCGTTCATGAGCAGCCGGTGGCGAAACTGGTGGGCAGCTTCGCGGACCTGAATTATGACCAGTATCGCGGTATAAGGTTCCGGCGCGACGCCGATCCGCTGAGCGATCAGAACCAGTTCGGCATGGACCTGCTGCCGCCAGGCGCGATCTTTTATGAGCCGATCGGCATCAACATCGTGCGCGACGGAGTTCCGCAGAAGTTCGAATTCGATCCGCGCCTGCTGGATTTCGATCCGGCCCAGTTTCCCGACGGCGCGAACCTGGACGATATCGGCGACATGGGATGGTCGGGTTTCCGGCTTCGCACGCGGCTGAACCGGCCCGACGTGATGGAC
This sequence comes from Paracoccus sp. UBA5162, assembly GCF_002413585.1. NCBI lineage: Bacteria > Pseudomonadati > Pseudomonadota > Alphaproteobacteria > Rhodobacterales > Paracoccaceae > Paracoccus > Paracoccus sp. UBA5162. The sequence continues at coordinate 4,416 of NZ_DHXG01000019.1, read as the reverse complement.
GAATTCGCGGTTTTCCAGGGCGCAAGCTATTTTCGCGCCGTCGCGCGCGGCACCCTCTATGGCCTGTCGGCGCGGGGTCTGGCGATCAAGACCGGCAGCCCGGATGGCGAAGAATTTCCGCTGTTCACCGATTTCTGGATCCACCGCCCCTCGGAGGGATCCGAATGGGTGCGCATTCACGCGCTTCTGGACAGCAAGTCGGTGACGGGCGCCTATCAGTTCGACATCAATCCCGGCGCGGTGACGATGGTTCGGACGCGGCTTGCGCTGTTTCCGCGCGTCGATCTGCAAAATACCGGCATCGCGCCGTTGACTTCGATGTTCTGGTTCAGCCCGGCCAGCCGGCGCGCGGTGGACGATTACCGCCCCGCCGTGCATGACAGCGACGGCTTGCAGATGCATACCGGCGCCGGCCAGGCATTGTGGCGCAGCCTTGCCTCGCACAAGAACCTGCAGATTTCGTCCTTCGTGGACAAGTCTCCGCGCGGCTTCGGCCTGATCCAGCGCAACCGCGACTTCGGCGATTATCAGGACGCCGAGGCGATGTATAACCAGCGCCCCTCGGCCTGGATCCAGCCCGAAAGCGACTGGGGCGAGGGCGAGGTCCGCCTGATCGAAATCCCGGTCGAAAACGAGTTCAACGACAATATCGTCACCTACTGGCTGCCCAAGGATCCGCTGGCGCGCGGCAAGCGGCACGATTTCCGCTATCGTCTCAGTTTCGCGCCGCTGCCGCCGAACGACATGCCGCTGGCCAAGGTGCGCCAGGTCCGTTCCGGACAATCCATCAACAACAAGGATCTGCGCAGCTTCGTGGTCGATTTCGACCTGTCCCTGTTCGGCGGCGAGATGCCGGAATCGAAGGTCACGACATCGGCCGGGACGATCGTCCATGCCTACCTGAAGACGCTTGCCGATCAGGGCGTCCTGCGGCTGGCCTTCGAATTCGAGCCGGGCGACGCCACCGTGGCCGACCTGCAGGCGCTTCTGACCGACAAGCAGGGGGTCGCCCTCAGCGAATCCTGGCTGGCGCGCTGGTCGGCATGATTGCGGCGCCGTCCTCTGCCGAGGCTGGCGGCCCGGTTCCACCCGAATCGCCGATCGCCATGCCGGTGCAGGACTTTCGGACCCTGCCCGCAACTCGGCGGCTGCGCCGAACCGAATCCGCGCGGGTCTGGCTGGCCCGGCTGATCACCTTCGGCGGAACCGCCGCGATCGCCGTCATCGGCTTCATGCAGATGCTGGAGGCCTTCGGCGACAAGCCGACGCCGATGCAGCTTGCGCTTTTGGCATTGTTCGTGCCCACCTTCGCCTGGGTCGGATTTTCCTTCTGCGGTCTGCTGGCGGGGCTGTTCGCGCCCCGGCTGACGACGCCAGACGGCCCCAATGATGCCCGCATCGTCGTGGTGATGCCCGTCTATCACGAGAATGCCGCCCAAAGCCTGGGCCTGCTGACAGCCCTGGCCAAGGGGCTGGAGCAGACCGGCATCGCGAACCGAGCCGAAATCTTCGTTCTGTCCGACAGCCGCGATCCTGCCGTTGCGGTCAACGAAAGCCTGATCGTCGCGGCTGCCCGCGACGCCTCGCCGGTGCCGATCTGGTATCGCCGGCGCGAAACGAACGAGGATCGCAAATCCGGCAACCTGGCCGAATTCATCCGCCGCTGGGGCGGGCGCTACGATCAGATGGTGGTGCTGGATGCAGACAGCGTGCTGTCCGCAGAAACCATTCGCGATCTGTCCGCGCGCATGAATGCCGATCCCGATCTGGGCCTGATCCAGACCATGCCGATCCTGGTCGGCGGCGAGACCATCTTTGCCCGGCTGACCCAGTTCGCCGGCCGGGTCTATGGCCCGATGATCGCGCGCGGCGTTTCGGCCTGGTCGGGCGATACGGGCAATTACTGGGGCCACAACGCGATCATCCGGGTGGCGGCCTTTGCCCAAGCCTGCGGCTTGCCGCGCCTGTCGGGCAAACCGCCCTTTGGCGGCACCATTCTCAGCCACGATTTCGTCGAGGCTGCCGCCCTGTGCCGCGCCGGCTGGAAGGTGCGGCTGGACCATGACCTGCGCGGCAGCTACGAGGGTTGCCCGCCGACGCTGCTGGACATGGCCGCGCGCGAACGCCGCTGGGCGCAGGGCAATCTGCAACATGCGCGCCTCTTCGGGATCAAGGGCGCCCGGGCCATCAGCCTGGTGCATTTCGCCATAGGCATCCTGGGTTTCCTGATGAGCCCGATCTGGCTGGCGCTGCTGCTGGTCGGTCTGGTCCTGTCGGCCACGGTGCTGCTGTCCACGCCCGAATATTTCCCGAACGCCTATCAGCTTTTTCCGGACTGGCCGGTCTTCGATGCCCGCCGGATGCTGTATCTGTTCATCGCGGCGATGGCGCTGCTGCTGCTGCCCAGACTGATCGCGACCTTGCGCGCCTGGTCGCGGCCGCTGGCGCGCAATTCCGGCGGACCGGTCCGCATCTTTGCCAGCGCGCTGTTCGAGATCCTGCTATCGGCCCTGATCGCGCCGGTCCAGATGCTGATCCAGACCCGCCAGATCTTCGAAATCCTGCGCGGCCGCGACAGCGGCTGGAACGCACAAGAACGGGCCGGCTCGATGCCCGGCTGGGAGGTTGTGATCGCGCGGCACTGGATTCACGTGCTGCTGGGCGTCGCCACGCTGCTGGTGCTGGCGCAGTTCTCGCCGACGCAACTGATCTGGCTGTCGCCGATTCTTGCCGGCCTGATCCTGTCGCCGCTGACATCCCGGCTGTCGGCAAGCCCGGTCTTCGGCCGCTGGGCACGGATGAACGGCCTGCTGGTCACACCCGAGGAACGCGATTATCCCCCGATCCTGACCGAGGCCAGCGCGGCGATCCGCGCCCTGCCGCGCCCCCTGCCCGGCCGTGCGGCGATCATGCAACTGGCACAGCATCCCGACCGTATGGCGCATCACCTGGCCATGCTGACTTCGCTGCCCGACCGCCCTGTGGCCGAGCGGCTGCCGCAGATCACCGCCGGGGCAAAGATCGCCAATGCCGCGGGCCGCGAACAGGCGCTTGATCTTCTGAACCCGGAAGAAACCGAAGCGTTGATATCCGATGCCGCGCTGTTGCGGCGATGGAGCGCGCTGCCTGAATGAACCGCCTGATCGTTCTCGACATGCTGCGCGGTTACGCGCTGATCTGCATCATGATCGACCATATGCCAATCTCGATCCTGCGGCGGTTCACGCTTGCCAATTTCTCGGTCTTCGACGCAGCAGAACTGTTCGTCCTGCTGTCGGGCTTTCTGGTCGGCCTGGTCTGGCATTCGGTCGAGGAGCGGGACGGATTGCGCAGCGCCCAATGGCGCTTTGCACGGCGCTCGTTCGAGGTCTGGCGGGCGCTGGTTCTGGGCGGGGTGATCATGGCGCTGGTTTCGGCCGGGCTGCTGGCGCTGGACATGTCCCATACCGCGGTCTGGAACCAGTATGCCGAATGGGTGGTCGAGAACCCGCTGGGCTATTCCGGCGTGCTGGCGACGATGTGGTTGCAGCCAAACCTTCTGGACGTGCTGGCGCTGTACGTCATCCTGATCGTTTCGGCGCCGCTGCTGGTGCCGCTGCTGCGGCGCTGGCCCATCAGCTTCGCGATCGGATCGCTGGTCCTGTGGTGGTTCGCGCCGCTGCTCAACCAGATCATCCCGAACCACAGCCGCGCGGGCCTGCTTTTCAACCCGTTCGGCTGGCAGATGCTGTTCTATTCGGGCATCGCGATGGCGCTGTTCCGCGATCGGATCATGCGGACGCTGATGCCGCATCGGCGGCTTCTGACGATCCTTGCAGCGGGCATGTTCCTGTTCGGCACCGCGATCGTGATCGGGGCCAAGATCGGCGAGCCCGCGAAAGAATTCCGCGACGCGCTGAAGCTGATCTATGGCGAAATCAACAAATGGGACCTGGACGGCACACGCTATCTGGCGATTCTCGCCGCGACCTGGCTGGTCGCGGTGCCCCTGGCCCGGCCCATGGCATGGCTGGCCGCGACCGTGCCGGGTGTCGCCATGCAGCAGATCGGTCGCGGCGGGCTTTGGGCATTCGTCGCCAGTGTTCTGCTGTCGGTGATCGGCGACGCCTTCCAGTTGAACCCGGAAGGTCAGGGCGTCCTGCGACGCCTGACGGTCGATCTCTGGTCGATCACGGCGCTTTGGTGGGTATCCGTGGCCTGGCTGCGCTTTGGGGCGCCGCGGCTGAAAAGAAAGACGCCGCGCCGAACCTGACCTGTCGGGACAGGCAGAAATGACCCTCGGGGGCGGGAACAGCCATGCGTCCGGACTGCCCGGCTGCCAGCCACTTCATCAGGCAGCCTTTCCTGCTTGCCGGCTGCAAACGATCACTGAAATCGGCCCGCTGCAACACCGGGCGTAAATCCATCCCCCCTTCT
>NZ_DHXG01000087.1:11838-42895 GCF_002413585.1 Paracoccus sp. UBA5162 | reverse complement strand
GCCGGGCAGATCCTTGCCCGCCACCGGGATGATGAAGGGGGCCGAGCCCGTGGCGATCACCAGCGCGTCATATTCGGCGCTGCTTTGGTTCGAATGGACCACGCGCGCGGCGCGGTCGATCCGCACCACCGGCTGGCCAAAGCGGCAATCGACGCCATGGGCCGCATACCAGTCAGCATCGTGGGTGACGATGTCGTCATAGGTCTTGTCGCCCGACAGGACCGGCGACAGCATCAACCGGTTGTAGTTGCCGCGCGGCTCGCCGTTGAACAGCGTCACCTGCCAGGCGTCCGGGGCGGTTTCAAACAGATGTTCCAGCAAACGGCCCGAGGCCATGCCGGCGCCGATAACGACCAGTTTCTTCTTCATGGCGACAGATCCTTTCAGGCGGCTTGCATGGCGGCGGGACGGCCCATGCGACGGACCGAGGCGTGCATCCACAGCGCACAGGCGGCGACCAGCACGAACAGAACCATGAAACAGCTGGACCACAGCCCGGTCTGATCCTTCAGCCAGCCGAACAGCAGCGGCAGCGCGAAGCCGCCCAATCCGCCGATCATGCCGACCAGGCCGCCGACGGCGCCGACATTGTGCGGATAATAGCTTGGGATATGCTTGTAGACGGCGGCTTTCCCCAGGCTCATCACGAAGCCCAGAATGAAGATCACCACCAGGAACACCGGCAGGGTGACCCCCGCCGGGATCGACAGGATCGCGGTCGCCGCCAGCGACACCGCGAAGGTGGCATACAGCACCCGGCGCGCCCCGATCCGGTCGGACAGCACGCCGCCATAGGCGCGGAAGATGGAGGCCGGGATCGAATAGGCCGCCCCGACCATGCCCGCCACCTTCACGTCGAAGCCATAGACACCGATCAGGTAATGCGGCAGCCACAGCGCCAGCGCGACGAACGCGCCGAAGGCGAAGAAGTAATAGGCCGAGAAGCGCCAGACCTGAAGGTTCCTCAGCGGCGCGAATTCGGCGCGCAGGCTGCGCCGGGATGCCGCGCTGCCGCGCCGGGCGGCGGTGACCGGATCATCCTTGCTGAGGAACCAGAACAGCACGGCCGTCACGGCCAGCGCGAGGGCCCAGATTTGCGCCGTGGCCTGCCAGCCGACGGCAACCATCACGAAGGGCGCAACGAATTTGGTCACCGCCGCGCCGACATTGCCGACGCCGAAAATGCCAAGCGCGGTGCCCTGCTGCGCATCGCGATAGAAGCGGGACACATAGGCCACGCCGACCGCGAAGGACCCGCCCGCAAGACCCACGCCAAGCGCGGCCAGCAGCATTTGCGGATAGGTCGTGGCCCATGACAGCAGCAGCGTCGCCAGTGCGGCGCTCAGCATGTTCAGCGTATAGACCAGACGCCCGCCCAGTCGGTCGGTGGCAACGCCCAGAACGATCCGGCTCAGCGAGCCGGTCAGGATCGGCAGCCCCACCAGCAGGCCGAACTGCGTCTCGGACAGGCCAAGCTGCTGGCTGATCTGGATGCCGATGATCGAGAAGATCGTCCAGACGGCGAAACAGATGGTGAAGGCAAGGGTGGACAGGCTCAGCGCGCGGCGTGAATCCTGCTGCGAAGGATGGGACATGAGATGCTCCGATGGCTGGCGTGGGACGGATCGCGCAGACATCCATCGTGGCTCCCAGAGGGAGGTCCGCGGCGGAACGCGCAATCAGGCTGTCAGGGGAACCGCGTCCTCGCGGAAATCGTGCGCAACGTTGCGAACGGGCCTGTGGCGCGCCATTGCGTCCTGGCCATGTCCTGCATCTTCACGCTTGTCCGGCGGCAGGGCAAGCGGAACACCGCGATCGCGACCGATGCCACCGGGGAAAACCGCGCGGCGCATCAAGTTTTTGCGGCGGATGCGGTGATTGCCTGAAAAGTGGTCAGTTTATGGATGAATCCGGGATCGGCGGCTCGAACACGAAGCCGTCGAAGAAGCTGTCGGCGCGCAGGATCATCTGGCCACGCTCGGCCGCGACGGTGCGATCTTCACCGATCATCCCCTCCAGTCGCAGCGACGCGCCGGGCAGGGACGCGCCTGCCGGTCTCAGGTGCCGGCGATAAAGATCGGTGCGGAAATGCCCCATCGCGCGCTGCATCGCGCCCTCGGGCGGCAAATCGTGGCGCAGTGCGATATTGCGCGCGATCAGCGCGGCCAGGCTTTTCCAGGGAAAGCTGGCCGCTCCGGCATTGAACGCCAGCAGGCGCGGGACCGCGCGCGCCTCGCCGGCCGGGGAAACCAGCAGCCGGCCGGTCAGCCCGCGTTCAACAAGTTCGGACGGCAGATCCAGATATTCGGCGCGCGACACGATCTCGGCGGCGGTGCCGCGATGGTCGGGTTCATCCAGCCAGCGCCCCGCCCGCCAGATCGCGCGCATCAGCGCGCCGGTCTGCCCGGGCCGGGTTTCGGCGAAGTCACGCCGCAGGACCAATCCCTTTTCGGGCGGCGAGGTCCAGATCGCCGTGCCCGGCAGCAGCAGCGCGGCGATGCCGCGTTCGACCGCAAACGAGGCCCAGGGTTCGCCCACGCAGAAGGCGTCGATTTCGGCCGCCGCCAGCGCATCGGCCATCATCGGCGGCGGCACGGTCTTGAGATGCAGATCATCTTCGCTGAATCCCGAAGCGCCGAGCCAGTGGCGGATCAGTTCAAGCTGGGTCGAGAACATGAACGGCACCCCCACCCGCAGCGGCCCGGTGATCGCGCCGCGCAAGGCCCGGCCCGCCGCCCCGGCGTCGGAGAAGTCAAAGCCGTGACCTGCCGCGCGCAGCCGGGTCTCGATCGCGGTGCTGACCCCCACCGCCTGGCCGCCATGCGACAGAAACATCACCAGATCGAGGTCGGGCAGGCGCGGCCCCAGCCCAAGCGCCTGACCGATCGGCATCGGGACCAGCATATGGGCCGCGTCGATCAGCCCCGCGCCCAGCATGTCGCGGCCCTGCGCCCAGGCCCCCAGCCGGATCAGATCCAGTTGCAGCCCTTCTTCGGCAGCAAAACCCAGCTCGCGCGCGACAATCAGCGGCGCCGCGTCAACCAGGGGAAGATAGCCTAGCCGCAGCGCGATCATCGCCCCAGCAATCCCGCCGCCGTCACCAGTTGCTGCGCGATTTCGCCGATGCGCTTGCCCTGATCCATCGCCGTCTTGCGCAGCAGCGCATAGGCCTCGGCCTCGTCGATGCCGCGCGCCTTCATCAGCACGGCCTTGGCACGATCCACGATCTTGCGGTCTTCCAGCGCGGCACGGGTGGCGGCCAGTTCGGCCCGCAATTGCCGCAGGATATGAAAGCGCGCGACGGCGGCGTCGATGATCGGCTTCAGGCGGTCCGGGCGCAGCCCGTCCACCACATAGGCCGACATCCCCGCCTCGATAGCCGATCGCGTCAATTGTTCGTCCGAACGATCCACGAACATCGCCACCGGCCGTTCGGCCGGACCAGAGGCCAGCGCAAGTTCCTCGAGCATGTCGCGCGACGGATTGGCGATGTCGATCAGGACCACGTCCGGGCTCAGTTCGGCCACGCGCCGGGCCAGCGCCGAATGCTCGGCCAGGATGCGGATATCGTGATCGCCGACGTCGCCCAGCCCGTCCGCGATCGCCCGCGCCCGGTCGGGATCCGATTCAACGACGACGATGAGAAGTTTTTTCAGCATGGCGACCCGATCACGCTTCTCGCGTTGGCACAGGCAGCCCTGCGACGCAAGGATGTCCGGCACCCGTGACCATGCCTTTCGCCCCGATGCACCTTGTTTGCCCAGATCTGCCTGCCGAATGCGGGGCGCATCGGCACCGGGACGGACGACCTGCGATCCGTCGCCATGGGCAGGTCATTATTCGCGTGGGGTTCCCGGCAGCGCATTGTGGATCGCGGTCGCGGCCACGGCGGCCTGACCCATCGCATGGGCGATCTGATCCAGCCCGTCGGTGATATCACCGATGGCATAGACTCCGTCGATGCTGGTTTTCAGTTTTGCATCGCCGATGATGCAGCCCGCATCACCAAGTCCGACGCCCAGCGAACCGGCCAGTTCCGAATGCGCGGAGGTGCCCAGGGCGACATAGAGCGTGTCGAAATGGTGCGTCTGGCCGTCTTCCAGCGTCACGACGACCTGCGAATCCGTCAGAGCCAGACCTTTCATCGGCGCGTCCAGGGCGCCGATCCCGTCCCTTGCGCGCGCCGGAATCCCCTCGGGCGGGATCAGCGTCACCGTCGGGGAATAGTCGCGAACGAAGCGCGCCTCGGCCAGGCCATGCGCGCCGTTCCCCAGGACGGCGACACGCTTGTCGCGAATTTCATAGGCATCGCAGACCGGGCAATAACGGATCAGCCCCTGCGCGACGCCCCGATCGTGGTCGCTGGCCGACAGCGGCGGCCGATGGTTGACGACCCCGGACGCGAAAATGACGAAGCGCGCGGTTTCGGTCCGGCGGTCGGCCGTGACCCGGAACAGGTCGCCCTGTTTCTGGACCGCCTCGACCGTCGCGTTTTCGATCCTGGCACCGTAAAGTTCGGCATGCGCGCGCATCCGGTCAAGAAGCTCCTTCCCGGAAATGCCGTCCGGAAAGGGTCCGAGATTATGGGTTTTCGGGATCATCCGCGCCCGCCCCGCTCCGGCGTCGAAAACCGTGACGCGGCGCAGGAACCGGGCAAGATAGAGCGCCGCGGTCAGTCCCGCCGGGCCTCCGCCGATGATGATGCAGTCTTCCATGTCCGGCCTCTTGTTCTGTCACGCCATTCCTATAGCCAAACACCGGCCGGGCAAGCGAAGCTATCGTGATCGTCACGGCCAAGGGGGCCGCGACGCGGGGCCGAACCCGAATGGCGTTTCAGACACCTGCCCCCAGTCCCGGCTCAGCGAACGGCAGAGCGGCGCGCGGGATGATCCCGCGCATCTTCGGTGGTCCTTCCCCCTGTCGCGATGGCCGTTTTTCCGCAACAGTCGCCCCCATTTCGGCGAAATGTCGTCGGGCCGGCCCCATACGCTGACGCTTATGCCGGCTTGCATAAGCCCGCCGTGCCTGTTTTTCCCCGGCGGACAGGAGCATCTGCACCGGACCGTCGCGATGTCGTCGCGACTCAACCTGAAAGGATACCAAATGCGCAAGTTCCTGATTGCCACCGCGATGGTCGTGGCACTTCCTGCCTTTGCCGCCGAAGTCACCCAGGGCGCCCAGCTGGGGAAAACCATGGACGAGGTCAAGGCCGGCCTTGTCGGGATGGGCTACGAGGTCCGCAAGGTGCAGATGGAGGACGGCAAGATCGAGGCTTATGCCGTCATGGGCAAGACGCTCAACGAGGTCTACGTCGATCCGGCCACCGGACTCGTGACGAAAATCCTGTCGAAGTGATGCCGTCATGCTGGGAAAACATGATCTCGGCAGCGGGCGCGAAAGCGCCCGCACCGACAGGACGGTTCAGGTCTGGGATCCGCTGGTCCGCCTGATCCATTGGGGCGTGGTTCTGATGGTCGTGATCAACGCGGCCATTGTCGCCAAGGACAGCCCCCTTCATCTGTGGGCTGGCTATACGATGCTGGTGCTTGTCGGGGTCCGATTGCTTTGGGGAATCATCGGCTCGCGCCCTGCGCGGTTTTCGGCCTTCCCGCCAAATCCGTTCCGGGCGCTAGGCTATCTGAAAGAGATGCGCCGGGGAGACAAGACCGTGCACCTGTCCCACAACCCCCTGGGAGCCTTGATGGTCTATAATATCTGGGCGACGCTGCTGGTCATCGCAGCGACCGGCTTCATGATGGGGACTGCCAGGTTCTTCGGTGTCGACTGGGTCGCGCAGACCCATGATCTGGCCTATGATTGGCTGTTGATTTCAATCACGGCACATGTCCTTGGCGTTGTCTTCGACACATGGCGTTCGGGTGTCCCGCTTGTGCAGGCGATGATACACGGCCGCAAGCGCATCCCGAATGATAGACCGGTCGAATGAAAAACAGTTTGCAGCGATCCAGAAACGACAAACGGCGGGCGGTGACGCTCGCCGTGATCATTCTGTTGCAGGCGCTGAGCGCGGCGTTCTTCTTCAGCGATGTCGTCTCTGATTTCAAGGAAGACACCTATCTCAGCGAAGCCCATTTCTACATGGAGGCGGTTGCTTCTGTCGTCTTGATCGCCGGTGTCGTCTTTCTGATGATCGAACTGCGGGCGGTCATGAGCCGCATGGAAGAATTGGACCGCGGCCTGCGCGGCGCGCGCGGCGAGATGGCGCAGATAATCGATGCCTTCTTCGAGGAATGGAATCTGACGCCATCGGAAAAGGATGTGGGACTGCTCATTCTCAAGGGGTTCGACAATGAGGCGATAGCAGAGTTTCGCGGCACCGCGACCGGAACCATCCGGGCGCAATCGACGCGCATCTATTCGAAGGCAGGCGTGGAAAGCCGCGCACAATTGTTCAGCGTCTTTCTTGAAGAACTTCTGGCCGGAGAGGATCGCCTGGTCGAAGCGAAATCAGAGGCCCGATAGCCTCAGCGATCATCACCTGAATTTCCCTGCTCCATGGATGCGGCCTGCACCGTCGCGGCTGTGACCAGCGCCGTCTGAATCTTTCGGCCGGCCTCCTGCAACATCGCCAAGAGAACGCGCTCGCGGCCCAGGTATCGCGTGCTGGGCATTCCCAGGTTCAGCGCGGCAACTACCCTGCCGCTCGCGCCGCGAAGGGGAATGGCGATGCCGGTCGATCCGGTGACGAACTCGCCATCATTCACGGCATGACCCTGCCGCCGGACCTGATGCAGCAAATCGCGCAGGACGGCCGGCCGGGTTTCGGTGCGCGGCGTATAGCCGAGCATGGTCACCCGCGCGAAATAGGCGTTCACGACCTTGCCCGGCGCATAGGCCAGCAGCACGCGGCCGCTGGCGGTGCAATGGGGCGTGATCGCCGCGTCGATATGGACATCATAGCGCACCGGATTGCGGCTCACGACTTTCGACAGCCGCCTGATTTCGCCGCCCGCCGTCAGGATCGACAGGATCACCGTCTCGTCGCTGTGATCGCGCAGTCGCATCATCACGGGCATCGCTGCATGGACAAGCGCGTTCTCGTTGCGGCGAAACGGAAAACCGTGCCGGCTTTCCTCGACCAGAACGAACCGGCCGTCGGTGCCCTGATGGACATGACCGCGCGCGACAAGCGTGTGAAGAAGTGCGTGCAAGCTGCTGCCGGGCAGCGACATGTCACGCGAAACCCGTGCCAGGCCGACAGGCTCCCGGCAATTTGCGAGATAGGCGATGAGGTCCAGGACCCGACCGGCGCTTTTCACTTCCTTATTCACATACATGAATGAAACCGCGATTTAGCCGCTTGTCCAGATCCCAGTCGGGGCTAGGGTCGAAGTCAGGATGAATGCGCCGAAGCGCCCTGTGACGGGAGATGGCAATGGCCGGAGATTCGACCGATCCCTGGACCTGGCCCGAGGAAACCTGGCGCCGGAAGGCAGGTCAGGCGGCCGCCGGGCGGTCACTGCGGCCCGAAACGTGGAAAGACGGCGCGACATGGGCCGTCGCATTGTCTTTCGACAGCGATCACGAGACGTTCGAATTGCGCAACGGCGGAAATTCGGTCGGTCGCATGTCGCAGGGCGCCTATGGCGCAAGGCGAGGCATCGAACGGATCCTGCGCGTGCTGGATCGGGCCTCGGTCCCGGCATCCTTCTTCATGCCCGCCGTTGCCGGCCTGCTGCATCCCGACGAGGTGCAGGCAGTCACCGGTGCCGGGCACGAAATGGCGATCCACAGCTGGATCCACGAGATGAACTCCCGACTCGATCATGCGACCGAGCGAGAGCTGTCGCTGCGCGCGGCCGACGCGCTGGAACGGCTGACGGGAACGCGGCCTGTCGGAATGCGGACGGCGTCGTGGGATTTCAGTCCCCATACCCTGTCGATCATCCGCGAGATGGGTTTGCTCTATGATTCCTCGCTGATGGCCGATGACGACCCCTACGAGATCCTGGATGGCGATGAGGCGACCGGGATCGTCGAGGTTCCGGTGGAATGGATCCGCGACGACGCGCCCTATATGGCGATGGACCGGATGAGCCATGCCCGCCCCTATGCCGGCCCGGCGATGGTGCTGGAGATCCTGCTTCGGGAAATGGAGCTGGCGCAGACCGAAGGCGGTCTGTTCCAGGTGACGATGCACCCTCATCATATCGGCCACCGCTCGCGTATCTTCGTGCTCGAAGAGGTCATCCGGGCCGTGCAGGCAAAGGGCGGTGCCTGGGTGGCCACCCATGCCGAGATCGCCCGCTATTGCGCCCGGGAGGCCGGGCTGACCGGCTCGACCTGAGCGCAAGCGGCGGACAGCGAAGGAAAAGACAGAACCGGGGCTACATCCGGCAAGACCAAAAAGACCAACAAGAAACACCGACCAACCAACAGAGAGGACGCCATGAGACCGAGACTTTCAGTAAGGCTTCTTGCCTCGACATTGCTGGCCGCGGTGCTTGCCGCCGGACCGGCGCTGGCCCAGACCAAGGAATTGCTGACGATCGACCTGCCGGGCGATCCGGCGACGCTTGATCCGCACCTGCAGTGGAACACCGACAGCTATTCCGTCTATCGGAACATCTTCGACAACCTCGTGACACGGAACGCCGAAGGCGAGATCGTCCCGCAGATCGCGACCGGCTGGACGCAGGACGACGACACGACCCTGACCTTCACCATCCGCGACGACGTCGCCTTTCATGACGGCACGTCCCTGACGGCCGAGGACGTGGCCTATTCGATCAATCGGATCATCGATCCCGACCTGAACAGCCCGCAGCTGTCGCAGTTCAACCAGATCGAGAGGGCCGAAGCGATTGATCCGACCACCGTCAGGATCACCACAAAGTCGCCCTATCCCGCGCTTCTGGCGCAACTCGTCAAGCTTTCGATCGTGCCCAAGGCCTATGTCGAGGCGGTCGGGGACGAAGAATTCAACCTGAAGCCCATGGGCAGCGGCCCCTACAAGCTGACCGCATGGCGGAAGGGCGTCGAGACCGAACTGGAAGCTTTCGCCGATTACTGGGGCGGCCAGCCACCGTTCGAGCGGGTGCTGTTCCGTGCCGTGCCCGATGTCTCGACGCGGATTGCCGATCTCAAGACCGGCCAGGCCGACCTGATCCGCGACGTGCCGCCGGATCAGGCATCCAGCGTCGACGGGGCAAGCGGCGTGAAGCTGCTGTCGGTGCCGACCGAACGGGTCGGATATCTCTATATCAACGCGCAGGCCGGGCCGACGGAAGATGTGCGCGTGCGTCAGGCAATCGCCTATGCGCTGGACCGCCAGACCCTGATCGATGCGTTGCTGGAAGGCTATGCCTCGCCGGTCAACATTCTCGGGGCACCGCCGATCTTCGGCTATACCGACCAGATCGAAGGCTATCCCTATGATCCGGACAAGGCCAGGGCGCTGCTGCAAGAGGCCGGAGCCGAAGGCGCGACGCTCGAATTCCTCACGTCACCCTCGTATAATCAGGCGATGGTCCAGGCGATCCAGCAGATGCTTCAGGATGTCGGGCTTGATGTCTCGATCTCGTCCAGCGACCAGGCGACCTTCCTCAAGCGGCGGCAGGGCGATCCCGAGAATGCCGGATCATTGGCGATCGGGGCCTGGTCCTGCGCCTGTCAGGATGCCGACGGCATCATCTTCCCGCTGTTCCGCACCGGCAGCATCTGGGCCAAATATTCCAATCCGGCATTCGACGAGGCGGTGGATGCCGCCCGTTCGACGCTGGACGAGGCAAAACGCAAGGCCGAATACGAAACCGCCTACCAGATCCTGCGCGAAGACGTGCCTGGACTGGGCCTCTATCAGGTCTATGCGCTCTATGGCGCCAGCGAACGGCTGCAGTGGCAGCCGACCGCAAACGAGTCGATGTTCGTCATGGACATGAGCTGGTCCGAATAGCAGCCAGGGGACATCAGGGCCATGCTGCGCTACATCGTCAATCGCCTGTTGCAGGCGGTCATCGCGATCTTCGGCGTCCTCACCATCGTCTTCGTCGTGATGCACCTGTCGGGCGATCCGACCCTTCTGCTGGTCCCGCAGGATGCATCGGCCGAGGTGATCGCCAACCTGCGGCGTCAGCTGGGGTTCGATCGGCCGATCGGCGTGCAATATCTGGATTACCTGGGCGATCTTCTGCGTCTCGATTTCGGAACGTCCGTCGTGCAGCGCGTCCCGGTATCGCAGATCGTCGCCGCGCGCGTTCCCTATACAATCGAACTGGCCGCAGGCGCCCTTGCGGTCGCCTTGGGCCTTGGCATTCCGATCGGCGTGGTCATGGCGACCCGGCGTGGCGGCTGGATCGAACGCGGCCTGACCGCGGTGGTTGTGACCGGTCAGAGCGTGCCGACCTTCCTGTCCGGCATCCTGCTGATCGCGATTTTCGGCGTGCTGCTGCGCTGGCTGCCGACCTCGGGCACGGGCAGCATTTCGGCCCTTGTCATGCCGTCGATTGCTCTTGGTTCCGTGTCGATGGCGACGTTTGCACGGATGACGCGCATCGCGATCCTCGACGAACTGGGCAAGGATTACGTGCGTGCCGCGACGGCGCGGGGAATGCGGATGGATCAGACCATCCTCCGGCACGTGCTTCGAAATGCGTCAATCCCGCTCATCACCATCACGGCGCTCGAGATCGGCAATCTGCTGGCAGGCGCCGTGATCATCGAAACCGTCTTCGCATGGCCCGGCATCGGCCTGCTGGCCATCCAGTCGATCCAGGCGCGGGACTTTCTGGTCGTCCAGATGATCGTGTTGCTGATTTCGGTGGTCTACGTGCTGACAAGCGTGCTGGCCGACCTCATCTACGGCTTCGTCGATCCGCGTATCAGGCTGATGCGGTAGGAGCAGCGACATGGCAATCATCACCTTCCCCCTTCCCCGGCCGCGCCTGCCGCAGATGCCGCTATCGGTCGTCCTGGTCGCGATTCTGTTCGTCGTGATCGTGGTGCTGGCCGTGCTGGCACCCTGGATCGCGCCGCAAGATCCCAACGATCAAAGCCTTCTCGCGCGGCTCCGGCCGCCGGGCTACACCTATCGCGACGTCACTTATCTTCTGGGAACGGACGATCTGGGTCGCGACCTGCTGTCCCGCGTGCTTTACGGTGCCCGCATCTCGCTTGCCGTGTCGGTCCTGTCGGTCGCGGTGTCCACGGTCGTGGGCGTGTCGCTGGGAATGGTGGCCGGCTGGTATCGCGGCTGGGTCGAGACCCTCATCATGCGCGCCGTGGACATCATGATGTCGATCCCGGCGATCCTGCTGGCCGTCCTGACCGTGGCGGTGCTGGGGCCGGGCTTCATCAAGCTGGTGCTGGTCCTGGGACTGACCCGCTGGCCACGCTACACCCGCGTGGCATTCGGTCAGACGCTGACCGTCGCGGGACTTCCGTTCATCCGCGCATCCGAATTGGCGGGTGCAGGCGCCGGGCGCATTCTGATCCACCACATCCTGCCGAACATCGCCGGTCCCATCCTGATCGTCGCAACGGCCGAATTCGGCCTCATGATCCTGTTCGAGAGCGGCCTTTCCTTCCTGGGCCTCGGCATCCAGCCGCCAACCCCGTCATGGGGGTCGATCATGAGCGTCGGACGCCAATATCTGGAACGGGCTCCGTGGATCGTCTTCGTGCCGGGCGCCTGCCTTTTCCTGCTCGTCTTTTCCGTCAACGTGCTGGGGGACTGGCTGCGCGACTGGATCGATCCGCGCTCCCGGTCCCGCTGAAGGAGAATATCCATGAACATCGACTTTGCCGACAAACGCCTTGTCCTGACCGGCGCCGCGGGCATCTTCGGGCGACGCATCGCCAGGTATTTCGCGCAACGTGGCGCAAGACTGTGCCTGTCGGATCGCCGCGCCGATGCGCTGCATTCCATGGTCGCCGATCTGGAACCGGATCCGTCCCGCATTCTGGTCCACGAGACCGAACTGACACGGCAAGCCTCGATGGACGAACTGGTCGCCATGGTCGCTCGCGAATGGGGCGCGCCGGATATCCTGGTCAGCAATGCGGGCATCTATACGCGTTTCGACCTGATGCAGATGGACCTTTCGGACTGGGATCTGGTGATGGACGTGAATGTCCGCGCCCCCTTCTATCTTGGGCGTGAAATGGCCAAGCTGATGATAGCGGAAGGCGTGAAAGGCAGCATCATCGACATTTCGTCGGGCGCGGCGCGGCAGATGAACACCACCGGCGCGCCCTATTGCATCTCGAAAACGGCAGTGGACCGGTTGTCCAAGGGCCTGGCGCTGGCATGTGCGCAGCACGGCATTCGCGTCAACGTGGTCGAGCCCGGCTTTGCCCAGGGCAGCGAAGTCAGCCATCTGGACCGGGACTATGTCGCGCGGATGCTGGAACGGATCCCCCTGGGACGCGAGAGCGGCCCCGAGGACGCGCCGGCGGCGATCGCCTTTCTCTGCTCGGAGGCGGCCGGATTCATCACCGGTGCCACGCTCAGCGTCGATGGCGGCAACTCGATCGGCACCTATCAGCGGCCACGGGCGCCGGAATGAGCGACGGGACCGGCAGCGACGGGGCCCGCACCCTGACGGCAGAGGGCCTGAGCGTCGAGATCGGCGGCGCCCGGGTCGTCGACGATGTCTCTTTCATCGTGCGGCCGGGGCGGGTCATGGCGCTGGTCGGCGAATCGGGTTGTGGCAAATCGCTGACCGCCTATGCCATCCTGGGTCTGCTGCCGCCCGCCGCGCGGCTGGCTGGCGGACGCATAAGGCTGGGCGACACCGAATTGTTGGCTCTGTCCAACAGGTCGCTGCGCCACATTCGCGGCCGCGAGATTGCGATCATCTTCCAGGAGCCTTCCGCCTCGCTCGACCCTCTCACGACGATCGGCAGCCAGGTGGCAGAGGCCTACCGGTTGCATCACGATGTCGGCCGGGCCGAGGCGATGGCCAAGGCGCGCGACATGCTGGCCGATGTCGGCATTTCCGATCCGGACCGGCGTCTGCATCAATATCCGTTCGAACTGTCGGGGGGCATGTGCCAGCGGGTGATGATCTCGATCGCGCTGATCAACAGCCCCAAGGTGCTGGTCGCGGACGAACCGACGACGGCGCTGGACGTGACCATCCAGGCGCAGATCCTGGACCTGATGAAGAAGCTGGTGGCCGAGCATCACACCTCGATCGTGTTTATCACCCATGACATGGGGGTGGTCGCCGATATCGCCGATGAGGTTGCGGTGATGTATGCCGGCCGGATTGCCGAGATCGCGCCGGTGCAGGCGCTGTTCTCGTCGCCCAGGCATCCCTATTCCGCCTTGCTGCTGGCAAGCGTGCCCAGGCTGGATGCGGCGGCCAAGGCCGAGTTGCCGACCATCGAGGGGACGGTGCCGACGGCCGAGGAATTCGGGCCGGGCTGTCGGTTCGCCGATCGCTGTCCGCTTGCCGACCAGCAATGCAGAACGGAACAGCCGCCGCTGTTCGATTGCGGCACCGGACACCGCGCCGCCTGCTGGCACATCGACCGGATCGGCGAATTGTCGAAACAGGGCACCAGGGTGACGGCATGAGCGACGGGGAAAGGGCCGGATCGCCGGTGCTGGAGCTGCACGACGTCGCCGTATATTTCGGCGGACGCAAAGGACTGCTGGACCGCGAACGCCCGGTGATCCGCGCCGTGAACGGCGTTTCCCTGACGATCGGCCGCGCAGAGACGGTGGCGCTGGTCGGCGAATCCGGCTGCGGCAAATCGACCCTCTCGAACGCCATCGTCGGTCTGGAGCCGGTGCAGCCCGGCGGCAGCATCCGCATCGGCGGCGACGAGGTGACGGGCGCCTCGCGGCGTGCCTTGCGCGACATCCGCCGTCGGGTGCAGATGATCTTTCAGGATCCGGCCCTGTCCCTGGATCCCCGCGCGACCATCGGCGCCGCCATCGCAGAGCCTTTGCTGGTGCGCGGCGTGGCCCGCGGCGCGGCCTTGAAGGCGCGCGTGGCCCGGCTTCTGCGTCAGGTCGGACTGCGTCCCGAATTCGCCAGCCGCTATCCGCATCAGTTCTCGGGTGGGCAGCGTCAGCGGGTGGTGATCGCCCGGGCGCTTGCGCTGGAGCCCGATCTGGTGATCTGCGACGAGCCGGTCAGCGCGCTGGACGTGTCGGTCAGGGCGCAGATCCTGAACCTGCTTGTGGAACTTCAGCGGCGGACCGGCGTGTCCTACCTGTTCGTCAGCCACGATCTGGGCGTCGTGCGCCACATCGCCGATCGCGTGGTGGTCATGTATCTGGGACGTTTCGTCGAAATCGCCGAGCGCGAGACCTTCTTTGCCAAAGCCCATCACCCCTATACCCGCGCGCTGATGTCGGCCGTGCCCGAGCCGGATCCCGTTCTGCAGCGCGGCAAGGAGCGGTTTCCGTTGCACGGCGAACTGCCAAGTCCGGCGAAAATTCCAAGGGGCTGCGCCTTTCATACCCGTTGCCCGCTGGCCACCGAAATCTGTTCGCAGTCCCGGCCCGAGCTGACACCGCGTCCTGACGGCGCTTTCGTCGCCTGCCATCACGTCTGAGCGGACCGAGACAGCGAGAAAGCCCGACCCATGCCTGAAACCCCTTCTGACACGAATCCCGGGACCGCGCCCGAGACATTCGTCCTGCACGGCCTTGAAGGACCGGCCGAGATCCGCGTCGATCGATGGGGCATCGCCCATATCGAGGCGGGCAGCCTTCACGATGTATTCTTCCTTCAGGGCTGGAACGCGGCACGCGACCGCCTGTGGCAGATCGACCTGTGGCGCAAGCGCGGGCTTGGCCTGCTGGCCGCCGATTTCGGTCCGGGGTATCTTGCACAGGATCATGCCGCGCGACATTTCCTCTATCGCGGCGACATGGACGCGGAATGGGCGGCCTATGGCGACGGGACGCGGGACATCTGCGCCGCCTTCGTCGCGGGCATCAATGCCTGGATCGCACTGACCCGGGTCGAGCCCGATCGCCTGCCGCCGGAATTCGCGCTGCTGGGAACCCGTCCCGCAAGCTGGGAACCGGAAGACGTTGTGCGGATCCGCAGCCACGCGCTGGTCCACAACGCATTGTCCGAGATCCTCCGCGCGCAGGTTCTAGGCAGGGCCGATGCCGAAACCGATCGGCTGCGCGCCGATCTGGAACCCCCGGTCGATCCGGGATCCCTGACCGGTTCGGATCCCCGCGATGTGCCCCTTGCGGCCTGCGAACTCTACAAGCTCGGGACCGCGCCGGTCAGCTTCGAACCCGCGCGGCTGCAAGCGACGCTGGACGAGGCGCCAAGCTGGTCGCGCGTGACCGCCCAGGCCGAGGTGGTGCGCCGGCTTGCCGACGAGGGCTCGAACAACTGGGCGGTGCATGGCGAGCGAACCGAAACGGGCCGGCCGATCCTTGCAAGCGACCCTCACCGAACCCAGGCCGTGCCATCGCTTCGCTATCTCGTTCACCTGCGCGCGCCGGGCCTGGACGTGATCGGGGCGGGCGAACCCGCCGTGCCGGGCGTGTCGATAGGCCATAATCAGGATCTGGCCTTCGGGCTGACGATCTTCCGGGCCGATCAGGAAGACGTCTATGTCTACGAGACCGATCCTGCCGATCCCGATCGCTACCGCTACGGCGGCGGGTGGGAAAGCGTGGTGCGCGTCGATGAACGCTTCGCGGTCAAGGGCTGTCCCGATCAGCATCTTGCCCTTTCCTTCACCCGCCACGGACCGATCCTGCACCAGGACCACCGGCGCCGGCGGCTTGTGGCGATCCGGTCGGTCTGGGCCGAACCGGGAAGCGCCGCCTATCTGGGCAGCCTGTCCTATCTTCGCGCCGATACGGTCGATGCCTTTGCGCGATCGTTGTCGCATTGGGGCAGCCCGGCGGTGAACCATGTCGCGGCAGACACGAAAGGCGATATCGGCTGGTTCACGGCCGGTTTGGTGCCATTGCGCGCCAACTGGCCCGGAATCCTGCCGGTTCCCGGCGATGGCAGATACGAATGGCAGGGGTTTCGGGATGCCGCCGCGCTGCCACGGGCAAAGAACCCGGCCGGGGGTTTCGTGGCCTCGGCCAACGAGATGAACCTGCCGAAATCGTTTCTCGCGAAGGACGCGCCTTCGATCGGGCACGAATGGGCCGATGGCAGCCGTGCCCGCCGCATCAGACAAACCCTGTCCGAACAGACGCGCCATGGGCTTGCCGATTCCGCGGCCCTTCAGACCGACGTTCTGTCCCTGATCGCGGAACGCCTATGCGCCTGTCTCGAGAATCTCCCGGCGACCGGCGACACCGGCGCTGCCCTTCGATTGCTTTCGGGATGGAATTCCTGTCTGACGGCCCAGAGCGCGCCGGCGGCGCTGTTCGAATTGTGGTGGATGACCCACCTTCGCCCCGGCATCCTTGGCCGCTTCGCGCCCGATCCGGATCTGCGGCGGCTTCTGCTGCCGGGCGACCTTGACCGCCTGGTCGTGCTGATCGAGACGCCCGAGCCTGCCTGGAGCACGGAAGATCGCGACGCGCTTCTGACCCGAACACTCGCCGCGGCCTGGGCCGATTGTGCGACGCGGCTTGGACCCGATCCCGCCGCTTGGGCCTGGAGCCGTCTGCATCAGGCGCTGATGCGTCACGCCGCAAGCCCATTGCGCGGAAATGCCGAATGGGATGTCGGACCGCATGGCGTGGGCGGCTCTCAGTCCACCGTCATGAACATGGCCTATCGGCCGGAGGACTTTTCGGTCACCTCCGGCGCCTCGGTCCGGCTGGTGATGGATGTGGGAGACTGGGATCGCAGCCTGTGTCTGAACTATCCCGGCCAATCCGGCGACCCGCGTTCGCGGCACTACGCCGACCTGGCCGAGACATGGGCGGCATCGGACCATGTGCCCTTCCTCTACTCGCCGGATGCGATCAGCAAGGCCACGGCACGGCTGCTGCGGTTCAAACCGGCAACCAGCCCGGGACGATCTGCTGTCTGATCCGTCTTTCGGTAGCGGCCGGTCACCGCCAATCGCGTCCGATACGGGCCCAATCTGCAAGCTGCGCGAGAAAGGCGTCACAGGCGTCCAGTTGCGATTGTTCCACATATTCATCCGGCTTGTGCGCCTGCGTGATCGACCCCGGTCCGCAGATGATCGTCGGCACGCCCAGCATCTGGTCAAAGCGGCCGCCTTCGGTTCCGAAGGCGACCTTGGAATGTCCGTTGCTGCCCGTCAGGCTTTTGGCCAGCGTCACCACGGGCGCGTCGGGCGACGTGTCCAGCCCCGGAAACTGGGCATAGAGGTCGATCTCGATCCCGGCTTCGGGGGCGATACGCTGCATCGCGGCCTCCAGCTCGCGCGCGTAGTCGCGCAGTTCGTCGACAAGCGCATCGGCATCCTCGAAGGGCAGCACGCGGAATTCGCAATCGAAGACGCAGATGTCGGGCACGATGTTCAGCGCGGTGCCGCCGCGGATGATGCCGGTATGGGCGGTGCTGTGGGTGATGTCGTAGTCACGGTCGATACCGCCCCGCGCGGCCAGCCGGGCGGCGATGTCCTGCATCCGCACGATCAGCCGCGCGGCCTGGTCGATCGCGTTCACGCCCTGCGGCGCCAGCGAGGAATGACACCCCCGGCCCCGCACCGTCACCCGCATCGACCGCTTGGCCTTGTGGCCGGTGACCACCTGCATCAGCGTCGGCTCTCCGACGATGCACATGGCGGGGCGGATGTTTTCGGATTGCAGCATCTCCAGCAGGCCCACGACGCCGACGCAGCCGACCTCCTCGTCATAGGAAAACGCCAGATGCACGGGACGGGCCAGATCCCGCGCGACCAGGCCCGGCACGGCGGCCAGCGCGCAGGCCAGAAAGCCTTTCATGTCGCAGGATCCGCGCCCGTACAGCCTGCCGTCCCGCGCATCCAGCGTGAACGGATCGCTGGCCCAGTCCTGACCATCCACCGGCACCGTGTCCGTATGTCCCGACAGGATCACACCGGACCGGTCGGCGGGTCCGATGGTCGCCCACAGGTTGGCCTTCTGACCGGTCTCGTCCGGGATCGTGCGGCTCTCGACCCCATACGCGGATAGAAAGTCCCCCACATACCGGATCAGCGGCAGGTTCGAGACGCGGCTGGTCGTGTCGAAGGCGACAAGCTGCGCCAGGATATCGCGGCTGGACGGTGTGGACATCAGGATTTCCTTTGTCAGGTCGAATGCGGCGGCTTGGGGTAGGCGGCGCGGTCAAGGCTGACGCGGACCGCCTGCACGAAGGCCAGCGCCACCGACGAGGGCGCACGGCTGGAAGGCAGCAAAAAGTTCGTGCTGTAGGCGATGGCAGGCAGAAAGGGGCGCATGACGACATTCTCGCCCATCTGGTGGACCAGCGGGAACGGGTTCAGCAGCGACACGCCCAGGCCTTCGCGCACGAATTCGGTCACGGACACGTTGGTCGATGCCTCCATCACGCGGTTCAGGTGCAGGCCCGCCCGGTCGAACAGCCGGTCGATGGCGGCACGGCTGGAATGGCGGCGCGACAGGGCGATGAATGCCTCGTCGCGCAGGTCTTCGGGGCGAATCACCTCGAAGGAGGCAAGGTGGTGTTGCTTGGGCAGGATGCAGATCGCCTGCGTTTCCAGAAACAGCTCGCTGGTGATGCCTTCATGGGCCACGTTGCTGTCGGTCATCCCGACATCGAACCGACCCTCGGCGATGCCCGTCAGCAGGCTGTCGCTGGCCAGCACGTCAAAGGTGATCTGCAGGTCGGGGTTGCGCCGCTTGAAGGCTGCGATCCGGCTGGGAAGGAAGCGATGGGCGATCGTCGGCGGGGCGACGATGGACAGCGTGCCCGCATGGGCCGTTTCGGGCTGTGCCGCGTGATTGGCGATGCGCGCCAGCGTCTCGAAGACGGGCGTCAACTGCTCGTTGATCGACAAGGCCTCGACCGTGGGCACCAGCCGGCCGCCGGCGCGCATGAACAGCTGAAAACCCAGACGATCCTCGAGCTGCGCCAGCCGGCGGCTGACCGCGGATTGCGAGATGCCCAGCCTGCGTGCGGCGTTGATGGCCGTGCCGCCGCCGACCAGCGACTGCAAAACCTCGAGTTCGCGCAGGGTTATGCCGGCGCGGCGCTGGTCGGCATCGGCGGCGGTTTCGGGATCCATGTGCGACCTATTACAAAAACGCATTGATATTCCAGATTGACATCTGGTTATCGCATAATACCCTGTCCGCCAAGCAGGATTGCATCACCGGGGATCAACCCCGGACCGACAACCCCGACAGCAAACCCCAACAGGAAGGACATGACGATGAAAGCGCTGACCCTGCCATTGCTGGCCGGCATTGCCGTCGCCGGAATCGCGCCCGCCACGGCCCAGGAACTGACCATCGGCCTCAAGTCCGAGGCGACCTCGATGGACCCGCAATTCCATCAATTGTCGACCAATATCCAGGTCACAAAGAACATCTTCGAGGCGTTGACCACCCAGGATGCGGTGCAGAAGGTCACCCCCGGCCTGGCCGAAAGCTGGGAGGCGGTAGACGACACCACCTGGCGGTTCAAGCTGCGCCAGGGGGTCAAGTTCCACGACGGCAGCGACTTTACCGCCCGCGACGTGATCTATTCCTTCTGCCGGGTGCCGCTGGTGCAGAATTCGCCATCGGCCTACACGATCTATACTGCCGGCATCGCCGACATGCAGGCCGAAGACGATTATACGCTGACCATCAGGACCAAGGCCACCAACCCGCTTCTGCCCAGCGAAATGTGGAGTCTGGCGATCGTGTCGGCCAACGCCCTGGGCGCCGAAGACCAGGTGACCTATGGACCCGACGGCACCTGCGAGGGGATGGGCGATGTGCCCCAGGCGCCGGCCTTCAACGATCCCGGGATCGCCGTCGGCACCGGGCCCTACGTGCTGGACAATTATACCCGCGGCTCGGAAATGGTCGTGACGCGGTTCGACGATTACTGGGGCGGCACGCCCGATTGGGAACGGGTCGTGATGCGGCCGATCACAAGCGACGGGCCGCGCGTGGCCGCGCTGCTGGCCGGTGACGTGGACATGATCGAATCGCCCCCGATCCAGGACATCCCCCGGATCGAGCAGGCGGGCTTCTCGGTCGTCGATGCCTTGTCCAACCGGATCATCTATCTGCACATGCTGCAGCAGGAAGATGCACCCGGCATCAGCGGCGCCGAGGGCAACCCGCTGCTGGATCCCCGCGTCCGCGAGGCGATTTCCCTGTCCATCAACCGCGAAGCCATCGCGGAACGGATCATGGGCGGCTATGCCCAGCCCGCCGGCGAATTGCTGCCGCCGCCGATGTTCGGCACCTCGGGCCGTCCGGTCGATGCCTATGACCCCGAACGCGCCAGGGAGCTGCTGGCCGAGGCCGGCTATCCCGACGGCTTCTCGATCACGCTCGGCACGCCGAACGACCGCTATATCAACGACGAACAGGTGGCCCAGGCGGTCGCCCAGATGATGTCCCGCATCGGCATCCAGACCCGCGTCGATGCCAGCACCGCCAGTCAGTTCTTCTCGCGCCGCAACGCGCTGGAATTCCCGATCTACATGGCCGGCTGGGGCGCGTCCTCGGGCGACATGTCCTCGCCGCTGAAATCGCTGGTGGCGACCTATGACCCCGAAACGGGCATGGGACCGACCAATGCCGGGCGCTATTCCAACCCGGACATGGACGCCCTGCTGATCGAGGCGATGTCGACCATCGACGACGAGAAACGCGACCAGATGCTGCAAGAGGCGGAAACCATGGTGCTGGACGATTACGGAATCATCCCGCTGCACTACGAACAGACCGTCTGGGCGATGAAGTCGGACCTGTCCTACGAACCCCGCGTGGATCAATATACCATGGCCACCGAGGTCAAGCCCGCCGCCAAGTGATCCGAACCGCCGGCCCCCCTGACGTGGGGTGCCGGTGCCGTTGCCGATTGCCGGCCCACCAGGGATCCAAGCCATGATCGTCTATCTTGTCCGCCGCCTTGGCCAGAGCCTGCTTGCCGTGATGGCAATGGCGGTGCTGGTATTCATCGGCGTCTATTTCATCGGCAATCCCGTCGATGTGCTGATCAACCCCGAGGCCAGCCAGGCCGACATCCTGGCCACGACCGAACGTCTGGGCCTGGACAAGCCCCTGTATCAGCAGTTCGGCATCTTCATCTGGAATGCCCTTCAGGGCGATCTGGGCACCTCGTTCGTCTATGGCCGCCCGGCGCTGGACATCATCCTGGATCGCCTGCCGGCGACGATGGAGCTGGCTCTGGTCGCGCTGATCCTGTCGGTGGGCATCGGCATCCCGCTGGGGGTCTGGGCCGGACTGCGCCCCCACAGCATCGCCGGGCGCACGATCATGGGCGGCTCGATCCTGGGTTTCTCGCTGCCGAACTTCTGGCAGGGGATGCTGCTGATCCTGGTCTTCGCCGTCATCCTGGGCTGGCTTCCCGCGGGCGGACGCGGCGAGACGACCGAATTCCTGGGCATGCAGGTCAGCTTCCTGACCTGGAACGGATTGTCGCACCTGATCCTGCCCGCGATCAATCTGGCGCTGTTCAAGATGTCGCTGATCATCCGCCTGGCCCGCGCTAACACGCGCGAGGTCTGCCTGCAGGATTACGTGAAATTCGCCCGCGCCAAGGGCCTGTCCGGCCGCCGCGTCGTGCTGGTCCATGTGCTGAAGAACATCATGATCCCCGTCGTCACCATCATCGGGCTCGAGCTGGGCTCGATGGTCGCCTTCGCCATCGTCACCGAAACCGTCTTTGCCTGGCCGGGCATGGGCAAGCTGCTGATCGACAGCATCAACCTGCTCGATCGTCCGGTCATCGTCGCCTACCTGATGCTGACGGTGCTGATCATCGTGGGCATCAACCTGGCCGTCGACGTGATCTATTCGCTCCTGGACCCGCGCATCCGCCTGTCGGAGATGAAGGGATGACCGACATCGCCAGCCCCGCCGCGCCGGTGCGCATCGACAGCCCGACCAGGCGCATCGTCAAGGAATTCCTCGAGGATCCCGTCGCCGTCATCGGGCTGATCCTGTTCATCCTGATCGCGCTGATCGCCCTCGCGGCGCCCTGGATCGCGCCGCAGAACCCCTATGACCTGGCCCAGCTGGACATCATGGACGGCGCCCTGCCGCCCGGCGAGGCCAGCTTCGGCACCGGCATGACCTATTGGCTGGGCACCGACCAGCAGGGGCGCGACATGCTGTCGGCCATCATGTACGGGCTGCGCGTCAGTCTGATGGTCGCGATGGTGTCGCTGGCGCTGGCGATCACCATCGGCACCATTGTCGGCGTCTCGGCCGCCTATTTCGGCGGCCGGCTGGACAGCATCATCATGCGGATCGTCGATCTTCAATTGTCCTTCCCGGCCATCCTGATCGCGCTGATCCTGCTGGCCTTGCTGGGGCGCGGCGTCGACAAGGTGATCCTGGCGCTGGTGATCGTGCAATGGGCCTATTACGCGCGCACGGTGCGCAGCTCGGCCATGGTCGAGCGGCGCAAGGATTATATCGATGCCGCGCGCTGCCTGGCGCTGTCCAATCCGCGCATCATGTTTCGCCACCTGCTGCCCAATTGCGTGCCGCCGCTGATCGTGGTGGCGACCGTCCAGATCGCGCAGGCCATCGCGCTGGAGGCGACGCTGTCCTTTCTGGGTGTGGGCGTGCCGATCACGGAACCCTCGCTGGGGCTGCTGATCGCGAACGGCTATGATTACCTGCTGTCGGGCAGCTACTGGATCAGCATCTTTCCGGGCATCGCGCTGGTGATGACGATCATCGCCATCAACCTTGTCGGCGATCGTCTGCGCGATGTCCTGAACCCGAGGTTGCAGAAATGACCGCCCTGCTGGATGTCCGGAACCTGCAGACGCATTTCTTCACCCGCGACGGCGTGGCCAAGGCGGTGGACGGGGTCAGCTTCTCGCTGGAACGCGGGCAGATCCTGGGCCTGGTGGGCGAATCGGGATCGGGCAAGTCGGTCACCGGCTTTTCGATCCTGGGGCTGGTCGATCCGCCGGGCCGCGTGACCGGCGGCCGGATCCTGTTCGATGGCGACGATCTTGTCGCCGGCGGCGAGGCTGCGCTGCGTCCCTTGCGCGGCAAGCGCATCGCGATGATCTTTCAGGATCCGATGATGACGCTGAACCCGGTATTGCGCATCGACACGCAGATGATCGAAACCGTGCGGGCCCATGACAGGGTCACCAAAGCCGAGGCGCTGCGCCGATCGCGAGAGGCGCTGGTGCAGGTTGGCATCTCGTCCCCCGACGAACGTCTGCAAGGCTATCCGCACCAGTTCTCGGGCGGGATGCGTCAGCGCGTGGCCATCGCCATCGCGCTGCTGCACAAGCCCGACCTGATCATCGCGGATGAACCGACCACGGCGCTGGACGTGACCATCCAGGCGCAGATCCTGTCCGAGGTGCAGGCCCTGTGCACGCAATCCGGGACGGCGCTGATCTGGATCACCCATGACCTGGCGGTGGTGTCGGGCCTCGCCGACCGGCTGGCCGTGATGTATGCCGGCCGCATCATCGAGGAAGGCCCCACGGCCGAGGTCATTTCCAACCCCCGCCATCCCTATACACGCGGGCTGATCGACAGCGTGCCGCAGGGCAAGCGCCACGGCGCGATGCTGACGCAGATCA
The DNA here is from genome assembly GCF_002413585.1 of Paracoccus sp. UBA5162. Lineage (NCBI taxonomy): Bacteria > Pseudomonadati > Pseudomonadota > Alphaproteobacteria > Rhodobacterales > Paracoccaceae > Paracoccus > Paracoccus sp. UBA5162. Next base: position 19,264 of record NZ_DHXG01000087.1, on the reverse strand, counting down.
AGGGCATGACCCCCTCGCTGCTGAACCTGCCCGAAGGGTGCAAGTTCGCCCCCCGCTGCCCGCGCGCCGATGCCGCCTGCCAGGTCGAGCCATCGCTGGACCCGGCCGGGGCGGATCGCAGCCTGCGCTGCCATCATCCCTATGCCGATGCGGACCAGAGGCTGACGTCGTGACCCAAGAGACCATCCTGACCATCGACAACGTGTCCAAACGGTTTACCAAGAATCTGGACATCGCCGAACGCACCGCCCGCAAGCTGGGCGCGAAGATCGCGCCGGTGACCGTCCATGCCGTTGACAATGTCAGCCTGGACATCCGCCGGGGCGAGGTTCTGGGTCTGGTCGGCGAATCCGGCTGCGGCAAGTCCACCCTGGGGCGGATGGTTGCGGGGCTGGACGCGCCCTCGGACGGACGCATCGTCTATAACGGACAGGACGTGGCCGGGCTGAAGGGCGCCGCCGCCCGCGATGCCGCGCTGAAGATCCAGATGATCTTTCAGGATCCGATGTCCTCGCTGAACCCGCGGATGCGGGTCCGCGACATCGTCGGAGAGGCGCCACGCGTCCACGGCATCGTGTCCAGGGACCGGGTGGATGCCTATGTCGAGGATATCCTGGACCAGGTGGGGCTGGATCCGACGACGGCCAAACGCTATCCGCATCAGTTTTCCGGCGGCCAGCGGGCGCGGGTCGGCATCGCCCGCGCGCTGGCGGTGCGGCCCGACTTCCTGGTCTGCGACGAATCCGTGGCGGCGCTGGACGTGTCGATCCAGGCGCAGGTGCTGAACCTGTTCGTGAAGCTGCGGCAGGATTACGACCTGACCTACCTGTTCGTCAGTCACGATCTGGGCGTGGTCGAACATGTCTCGGACCGGATCGCGGTGATGTATCTCGGCCGCCTCGTCGAACTGGGCGAGGCCGAGGCACTGATCGCCCGTCCGAATCACCCCTATACACAGGCGCTGATCAGCGAGATCCCGACATTCGAGACCGGCAAGCGCCGTTATCACGCCATCAAGGGCGAGATCCCCTCGCCCCTGGACCCGCCCAAGGGGTGCCATTTCCACCCCCGCTGCCCCCATGCCCATGACCGCTGCCGCACCGAGGTGCCGGCCCTGCGCGAGGTGGCGCCCGGCCGGATGTCGGCCTGCCACCTGAACGACCGGGCGGCCTGACGCCCCACTTCCAAGGAGATTTCAGTTGCGAAACGACAACCCGATCTGGCCTTTCGTCGATCAGAAGGCGGTGGATTTCACCGGCCTGGCCGATCGCGTCTTCGACACACCCGAACTGGCCTATGACGAGGTCAAGTCCTGCGCCGCGCACACGCAGATGCTGCGCGAGCAGGGTTTTCGCGTGACCCGGAATGTCGCCGGCATTCCCACCGCCGTGATGGGCGAGGCGGGCGAAGGCGGGCCGGTCATCGCGATCTTGGGCGAATACGACGCGCTGCCCGGCCTGTCGCAGGAACCCGGGCTGGCCCAGCCCCGGCAGATCGCCGATCACGGCTTCGGCCATGGCTGCGGGCACAACCTGCTGGGTTCGGCCGCATTGTCCGCAGCCACCGCCGTCAAGGATTGGCTGGAATCCGAAGGCATTGCCGGCCGCGTGCGCTATTACGGCTGTCCCGCCGAAGAAGGCGGCGCCGCCAAGACCTACATGGTCCGCGAGGGTCAGTTCGACGACGTCGATATCGCCATCACCTGGCACCCGGCCAGTTTCAACGCGGTCGACGACATGCGGTCGCTGGCCAATACCCGGATCGATTTCACCTTCCACGGCAAGGCGGCGCACGCGGCGGGCGCGCCTGAACTGGGGCGGTCCGCGCTGGATTCGGTCGAGCTGATGAACATCGGCGTCAACTACATGCGCGAACACATGCCGGATGCGGCGCGGGTGCATTACGCCTATCTGGACGCGGGCGGCATCGCGCCGAACGTCGTGCAGGCCAGGGCCACGGTGCGCCAACTGATCCGCAGCCCCAGCCTGGGCGGACTGTCGTCACTGGTCGAACGCGTGCGCGCCATCGCCGAGGGCGCGGCGCTGATGTCGGGAACCCGGGTAACCTCGCGCGTCTTTTCGGCGGTGTCGAACCTGACCGAGAACCGACCCCTGTCCGAGGCGATGCAGGCCGAGTTCGAGGCTCTGGGCCCCGTCCCCTTCGACGCCGAGGATGCAGTCTTTGCCAGCAGCATCCGCGAAAGCCTGTCGCGCGAAGACATTGCCGACACATTCGAACGTCTGGCGATGAAACCCGATTATGACATGGCGCTGTGCGATTTCATCGCGCCCCTGGACCGGCCCTTCATGGGCGGCATGGGCTCGACCGATGTGGGCGATGTCAGCTGGGCGGTCCCGACCGTCCAGGCGCGCGTGGCGACCTGCGCGGTGGGCACGGCGCTGCATAGCTGGCAGCAGACCGCGCAGGGCAAGGCGCCCGCCGCGCACAAGGGGATGCTGCACGCCGCCAAGGTGATGGCCGCGACCGCCCGCAGGGCGCTGACCGATCCGGCCCTGATCGCGGCGGCGAAAAAGGCCCATGAATCGCATCTGGCCGAATACCCCTATACCTGTCCGATTCCGCCCGAAACCAGGCCGCCCGTCGGCGAAGGCTGATGCTTCGGTGCAAGCTTGTCCGGCCATGTGGACCTGGCGGGCAAGGTGCGCCGGCGGAAACTGCTGCTCTGGAACGGGATCAGACCAGCAATTCGTGACACACCTCTATCGAGCCGGTCATATGTGGCGCCATTCTGGCGAATTCCCGCACCGCCTCCTGTTGAAGCAGGGCGCGAAATTGTCTGGCCAGGGTTTCGGGTAGCGAACCCAGTTCATCCACCCGGTTGATCAGATAGATCTGCCGAGACAGCCCTGCAAAGGGAAGCGTCGACAGATCGATCTGGTCCTTGAACCGGCCAGCGTCGAGAATGCTGAGCGGTGTTGTCAGCGTCCAGCCGCCGGTGCGGGCAACGGTCGCAATGACCGACCTGCTGGCCTCGAAGGAAAACCGTCGCGGCGCGTAAAAGCCGATCCGCTTCAGATGCGTCGATACCATTCGACCCATCGGCATCGCTTCGGAATACTGCACCAGCGGCAGGTCCGACAGCTGCGCGCGCCAGTCGAGATCTGCGGAATATGCCCCGCGCGCCGTCACCAGCACGAATTTCTCGCGCAGAATCTGAAGGATCTGAAACTGGTGCATGTTGGCGGGGATGCTGGCGGTAACGGCGATATCGGCCTCTCGCGAGATCAGCCGGGAGGTGACCTGATCGGAGCGGCCCGAAAAGGTGCAGATGAAGCAGCGCGGCAGTCTGGCTTGCAGGGACGCGGCCAGCGCAGGGGTCAGCGAGGCGTCCAGATCGTCGATGACCGCAAAGTCGAGACGGGGCAGACTGCCAAGGTCAAGCTCTGCCAACGCCTCTTCGGCAATCGAAACCGTGGCGAGAATCCGATGCGCGTGCAGGCTGAGAGCCTGACCCGCCGGTGTCAACGAGATCGGTTTTTGCGTCCGGTCGAACAGCTTGGCTCCGATGCCGTTTTCCATGGTCGTGATCTGCTGCGACACATTGGACTTGCTGAGCCCCAGGGCCCTGGCGGCCTCGGCCACCGAACGCGCCTGTTCCAGCGCGATGAAAACCCGCAGACCGCGCAGCGAAAGCCGGCCCGTGGCGTCGGCGGTGAGTTTTGGCCTGATGCGGTTGTCGGTCATGTCGCGGTCGATTTTCTCTCCGGCTCCGGGAGCGCGCACGGATGTCTTGCGGGTTGCGCCAGTCTCGATGCCCAGGGATGCGGCTGTGCCTCGTCAGCCGCGAGAATGCAGCATTCCCATCGGTTCGCAAGCCGGTCATGTCCCGGCAAGGCGCGAGCCCCGTTCGCAACCGACTGCGGTATCGTTCTGATTTCCTGAACATGGGGCATTGCGATTGACCCGAGGCAGGCCCGTCCCGTTCCCTGATTGCAGGTCAAGCTTCTGCAAGACGGAAAGTGGCGATGAAGAATCAGACGCGCGTGGTCGTTATCGGTGGGGGTATCGCGGGATGTTCGACGCTGTACCATCTGACACAAGAAGGATGGACCGATGTCGTGCTGGTCGAGCGCAATGAACTGACATCGGGCACGACCTGGCATTCCGCGGCGCAGGTGACCAATTTCGGCGCCACGCAGACCATGGTCGGGCTGAAGAGCCACTCGATCAGGCTCTACAAGGAACTGGCGGACGATCCCGAATATCCGATCAACTACCATCATGCCGATGGCGGCATAAGGCTGGCCAATACCGATCGGCAGATGGACGGCTATCGCCACTTCATCAGCGTCGCCAAGGGCATGGGCGTCGATTTCGAACTGATCGACGCCGAGGAATGCGGCCGCCGTCACCCGCTGATCTCGACCGACAACCTGCTGGGCGGTCTTTGGGATCCGCTGGACGGCGATATCGACCCGGCGCAGCTGTGTCAGGCCTTGGCTCGCCGGGCCCGTCGCGCCGGGGCCGAGGTTTATCGCAATACCCCGGTGACGGGGCTGACCCAGCATACCGATGACAGTTGGAGCGTCCATACCGAACAGGGCGACATCCGCTGCGAAATCGTCGTCAATGCCTGCGGCTATCGCGTGAACGAGGTCGGCGCGATGATGGGCGTTCATCACCCCGTCGCCTCCATGGAACACCAGTATTTCCTGACCGAGCCGATCCGGGCCATCGAGGAGGCCGGCCACCGTATGCCGCTGTTGCGCTGCCCGATCAGCGATTATTACTGCCGCCAGGAAAAGAACGGCCTGCTGGTCGGCTTCTACGAACAGGACTGCAAGACCTGGGGCATGGACGGGATCGACCCGAATTTCGTCAACGCGCTTTGCCCCGACGATCTGGATCGGGTGATGAGCGTGCTGGAAGGTGCCTTTGCGCGGATGCCGGCCCTGATGGAGACGGGAATCCATACCGTCGTCAACGGACCGATCACCTACACGATCGACGGCGCACCCCTGGTCGGACCCATTCCGGGGAAACGCAATGCGTTCTGCATCATCGGCTTGCGCGCCGGCTTGGGCGAAGGTGGTGGCCATGGCTGGCTGCTGGCGCAGCAGATCGTGCATGGCGAGGCCTGCTATGACACCTGGGGCATCGACCCGCGTCGCTTTGCCGGCCATGGCAATGTCGAACTGACCGCCCTGAAGGCGATCGAGGATTACCAGAACGAATTCCGCTTTCACTTTCCGCACGAGCATCGCCCGGCCGGCCGGCCGATCAAGACCACGCCCCTGACCCCCGTTCTGGCCGCCGAGGGGGCGGATTTCGGCGTCGTCAACGGCTGGGAGCGCATGGCCTATATCAAGCCCGGCCCGGATTTCGAGGAAACCTACAGTTTCCGGTTCAACGAAACCTTCGATGTGATCGGCGACGAAGTGAAGGCGGTTCAGACCGGCGTCGGCCTGACCGAGGTCAACGGCTTCAACCGGATCGAGATCACCGGTCCCGGCGCGCGCGACTGGCTGGACGGGATGATCTGCGGACGGATCGCCGGAAAGGTCGGCAAGGTCGGGCTGGGCTACCTGCTGAACGAGCATGGCCATGTAAAGGCCGAGGCGACGCTGGCCAATCTGGACGAGGATACGATCTGGTACGGATCGGCCGCCGCGTCGGAATTCCACGACATGGACTGGCTGCGGACACATTTGCCCGATGACGGGTCGGTGTCGCTGCGCTCGCTGACCAACGACTGGACCATCCTTGTTCTGGCCGGCCCGAAATCGCGCGACGTGCTGTCGGCGGTCGCGCGCGGCGACTGGTCGGCCCGTGCGTTTCCGTGGCTGTCCGTGCGCCGGGCCTTCGTCGGCATCGCCCCTGCGGTGGTGATGTCGGTCAGCTTCTCGGGCGAACTGGCCTACGAGATTCATGTCCCCAACAATCAGCTTCATGCCGCCTATCTCGCGCTGCGCAACGCCGGCAAGGTCCATGGCTTGCGGCTGTTCGGATCCCGCGCGGTCGAATCGATGCGCCTGGAAAAGGGCTATCGCCAATGGAAGGCGGATCTGATCACCGAATTCGGCCCGGTCGAAAGCGGACTGGATCGGTTCGTCAAGGCAGACAAGCCGAATTTCGTGGGCAAGGCCGCCCTGGAGGCGCAGATGGCGAAAGGTCCGCGTCGCAGGTTCGTCAGTCTGGTTATCGAATGCAGTCATGCCCCGGCCCATGGCGGCGACAGCATTCTGTCGAACGGCACCTGCATCGGCACGGTAACCTCGGGCGGCTGGGGATATCGGACCGGGAAGAACATCGCGATGGGCTTTGTCGATCCGGATTTCGCAGAGATCGGAACGCCGCTGTCGGTCGAGGTGATCGGCGAGGCCGTGGCCGCCTGCGTGGTCGACCCCTGTCTCCATGATCCACAGAACGAATTGATGCGCGCATGACCCAAGACCACGTGAAGGTTCTGGCGCCGGCGAAGCAGGCGATCGGCTGCAACGTCGGGGCCCGCATGAAAGCCGATGGATCCGGGGTCGATCCGGGCAGTGTGACGATGCCGATGGACGCGAAACCCGTGGCCACCCGATATTGCCTGACGGTTGCCTGCGCCTCCAGGCGCGGCATCGTCGCGGCCATCGCGGGCTATCTGGCCGATGCTGGCTGCAACATCACCGCAAGCGCGCAGTTCGACGATCCGCAGACCGGCCGGTTCTTCATGCGCGTCAGTTTCGTGCCCGAAACGGGCGCCACGCTTGAGCAGCTTGAAAAGGGCTTTGCCCATATTGCCGGGAAACTGGGGACCGATTTCCAGTTCCGCGACGAATCCCGCAAGATGAAGCTCGTGGTGATGGTCAGCCGGTTCGGCCACTGCCTGAACGACCTGCTGTATCGCTGGCGGATCGGGGCGCTGCCGGTCGATATCGTCGCCGTGGTGTCGAACCACATGGATTACCAGAAACTGGTGGTCAATCACGACATTCCTTTCCACTGCATCAGGGTGACACGGGAAAACAGGCCCGAGGCCGAGGCGCGGATCATGGCGGTGGTCGAGGAGACCGGCGCCGACCTGATCGTGCTGGCCCGCTACATGCAGATCCTGTCGGACGCGCTGTGCAAGAAGATGTCGGGTCGGATCATCAACATCCACCATTCGTTCCTGCCGTCCTTCAAGGGCGCCAACCCCTACAAGCAGGCGTATCAGCGCGGGGTGAAGCTGATCGGCGCGACCAGCCATTACGTGACCGCCGATCTGGATGAAGGCCCGATCATCGAACAGGACATCATCCGCGTGACCCATGCACAATCGGCCGAGGACTATGTCAGCCTGGGGCGCGATGTCGAAAGCCAGGTTCTGGCCCGCGCGATCCACGCCCACGCCACCCACCGCGTCTTCCCGAACAACAACAACAAGACCGTCGTCTTCCCGGCCTCGCCCGGAAGCCATAGCAGCGAACGCATGGGCTAG
>NZ_DHXG01000087.1:0-11524 GCF_002413585.1 Paracoccus sp. UBA5162 | reverse complement strand
CTAGGCAGAGGCAGGTGATGATCCAGTCGGCAAGCAGATCGACCGCAACGGGCCCGCATCGCGCGCCCTACCAACAAGGAGAGAAAGATGACACGTCAGCTGGGCACCGCCATACTTGCCCTCGCAGCGATCGGGGCGGCCTCGCCCGCGCTTGCGCAGGAGCCGTTGACTGTGGCGTATTTTCGGGAATGGCCGATGCCGTTCCAGTTTGCGAAGGTTCAGGGGGGTTATGACGAGGCACTGGGGGTGCCGGTGAACTGGGTCGCGTTCGATTCCGGCACGGCGATGTCGGCTGCGATGGCTGCTGGCGATGTGCAGATCGCGGTCAGCCAGGGGGTGCTGCCCTTCATCGCGGCGACCTCGGCCGGTCAGGATCTGAAGATCATCGACATCGCGGCCTCCTATGCCGACAACGAGAACTGCGTCGTCGCCGCCGGGCTGGAAATCGACAAGGACAGCGCCTCGGAACTGGAGGGAAAGCGCGTCGCCGTTCCGATGGGCACCGGGGCGCAATATACCTTCCTGCAATTGATGGGATATCTGAAGGTCGACACCTCGACCATGTCGATCGTGGACATGGCCCCGGCCGAGGGCGCGGCGGCGCTGTCGCAAGGCAATGTGGACATGGCCTGTGGCTGGGGCGGCGCGCTGGCCCGGATGCGGGAATTCGGCAATGTGCTGCTGACCGGCGCCGAGAAGGAAGCGATCGGGATCCTGTCCTTCGATCTGATCACGACCACGGGCGACTTCGCCGCCGGGCAACCCCGGCTTCTGGCCGATTTCGTGGCCGTCACCGCGCAGGCGAACGCGGCATGGAACGCGGGCGACAGGCGCGACGAGATGCTGTCGGTGATCGCGCGGGACGCGGGCATGGAAACCGCGGTGGCGGGCGACACGATCGACGACTTCGTGTTCCTGTCGGTGGACCAGTTGCTGTCGGATGCCTGGCTTGGCGGGCGCGTGGGCACCTATCTGGACGGCGCGGCGGAATTCTTTCGCGAGAACGGAACCGTTCCCGAAATCCTGCCATCCTACGCCGCCCTGATCGACACGGGCCCGCTGGCCGATGTGGCCGGCCGCTGATGATGATGACGGAAGGCGTGATTGCGCCTTCCGACCTTGCTGCGGCACCAGGAAAACAGCCCCATGTCCGGACTTACATTGACCAATATCTCGATGCGGTTCGATCTGGCCAACGGCGCGCATGTGCAGGCGTTGCAGGATGTCTCGCTCGACCTGAGGCCGGGCCAGCTGATGTCGGTCCTGGGGCCGTCGGGCTGCGGGAAATCGACCTTGCTGAATATCGTGGCGGGGTTTCTGGCGCCGACCGCGGGCCGCGTCGCGCTGAACGGCCATGCGGTGACCGGGCCGGATGCGGAACGCGGCGTCGTGTTCCAGCAGGGCGCCTTGTTCGAATGGATGAATGTGCGCGACAACGTGTCCTTCGGACCGCGCATGGCGGGCCAGCGCGAGGCGCAATTCGGGCCGCGCGTGGATCATCTGATCGAGGTCGTGGGATTGCAGGATTTCCGCGAGAAGGCGACCTACGAATTGTCCGGCGGCATGCAGCAGCGGGTCGCGCTGGCGCGATGCCTGGCCAATGACCCCGATGTCATCCTGATGGACGAGCCTCTGGGCGCGCTGGATGCGCTGACGCGGGAAAAGATGCAGGCCATGATCCTCGATCTGTGGAAGGAGACGGGCAAGACCATCATCCTGATCACCCATTCCGTCGAGGAGGCGCTGCTTCTGGGCGAAAGGCTGATCGTCATGGCCCCGCGTCCGGGCCGGATCTACAAGGAATACCATCTGCCCTTTGCCGATCAGGGGGTCGGCCAGGATCTGCGGCAGATCAAGAAGCGGCCCGATTTCGCCGCCCGCCGCGAGGAGATCCTGTCGATGATCTGGAACATGGAAGAAGAGATCATGGGCCGTCAGGGGGATGCGGCATGACCGGCCTGGCGCTTCTGCTGGTCTATGCGGGCCTGTTCGCGGCCGCCGCGCTGGTCGTGAAACTGATCCGGCGCAGGACCGGTCAGCGCAAGGATTTCACCAGCCTGAAGACGGTGACCTTCGGCGATGAAAGCGCGATCCGGCCAGACCGGGCGGCCTCGGTCATCTCGATTCTCGTGGTCTTCGTGCTGTGGGGCGCCTTTACCGGGTCGCGGCTGGTGCCGTTCCATGTGCCCGGCCCCTTCATCGGCGAGACGGGCTTTGCCTATCAGGCGCGGGGCGCGGATGGTCGGCCGACAAGCGGCCGGGTCCGGGTCTTTGCCGGGATCGATGCGCCTGCGGACGCGGCCGGGGATGCGGTCGTGGCGTCGGTGCCGCGCGGGCGCGACCGGTTGATCCCGTTGCCCGGGGGCGCGCAGGCCAGCGCCATCGACGGCACCGCCATCGCCCCCGGCGGCAGGGTCCGCGTGGATCATGGCACGGTGAGCATGACCGCCAAGGGCACGCTGGGCTTTGCCGCCGACGAGGGGTTGCAGATGGAGCCGATCTGGCTGCCCTCGCCCGAGGCCGTGGCCGGCCGTTTCGTCGAGATCGCGCGGACCGGCTACCAGAATTTCAGCCTGTGGGAACATCTGGGCGCCTCGCTGATGCGGGTGCTGGCGGGCTTTGCCCTGGGATCGCTGGTGGGCATTCCGCTTGGCTATGCGATGGGGTTGTCGGGCTGGTTCCGCGGCTGGTTCGATCCGATCGTGGAGTTCATGCGCCCGGTGCCGCCCCTGGCGCTGATCCCGCTGGTCATCATCTGGTTCGGGATCTGGGAAACCGGCAAGATCGTGCTGCTGTTTCTGGCCGCGCTGTGGGTCATGACCATCGCGGCGCGGGCCGGCGTCTCGGGGGTCAACATCACCAAGGTCCATGCCGCCTATTCGCTGGGGACATCGAAATGGCAGTTGCTGCGCCATGTGATCCTGCCCAACTCGCTGCCCGAAATCTTTACCGGCGCGCGCGTCGCGATGGGCGTCTGCTGGGGCACCGTCGTCGCGGCCGAACTGGTCGCCGCCCAGAAGGGTGCCGGCATGATGATCATCGCCGCCTCCAAGTTCCAGCTGACCGACATCGTGCTGATGGGAATCATCCTGATCGGCATCATCGGCTACGCCATCGACGTCCTCATGCGCCTCGCCGAACGCAAACTGGTCCCCTGGAAAGGCAGAGGCTGAATCCGCCGCCGGATCGCGTGGCCTTCCAGTCTGTCGGGATGCCGACGCTGCGGCAAATCAGTAGATGGCGGTTTTCCGGGTTTTGCCTTCGACGACCCAGCCGCGATGCATGCCTTCGCAATTGAACGGCGCTGAAATGCGACCGTCCCGATCGACCGCGATCAGCCCGCCGGAGCCGCCGATGGCCGTCAGGTCGGTCATCACGACCTCCTGCGCGGCGCGATCCAGCGCAAGGCCGGCCAGGCGGATGCGGGCTGCAATCTCGTGCGCCACGGACAGGCGCAGGAACATTTCGCCGTCGCCGGTGGCCGATACCGCGCAGGTGGCGTTGTCCGCGAATGTGCCGGCGCCGATTATCGGGCTGTCGCCGACGCGGCCCGATCGCTTTGCCGTCATGCCGCCGGTCGAGGTCGCCGCGGCCAGCGCGCCATGCCGATCGCGGGCCACTGCGCCGACAGTCCCGTGGCGGCGCGCGGGATCGTCGTCGAGCCTGCCCTGTTGCTCCATCTTCAACGTCTCTTGCAGGGCGTCATGGCGATCTTGCGTGAAGAAGTGGTCTTCGGTGCAGAATTCAAGCCCGGCCGCCCGCGCCACGGCAAGGGCGCCATCGCCGATCATGAGGACGTGATCGGTGTGTTCCAGAACGGCGCGCGCGGCAAGGATGGGGTTCCTCGGCCCGAAGATGCCGGCGACGGCGCCCGCGCTGCGGTCGCGGCCGTCCATCACGGCGGCATCCATCTCTTGCCTGCCGTCGCGGGTAAAGACGGCGCCCCGGCCCGCGTTGAACAGCGGTTCGTCCTCCAGCACGCAGACCGCTGCCGTCACCGCGTCAAGCGCGCTGCCATCGCGCGACAACACGGCTTCGCCCGCGTCCAGCACGCGCGTCAGCGCCGCATGAAGCCGCGCCTCGCGGTCGGGCGTCATGCTGTCGCGCGGCATGACCCCCGCGCCTCCGTGGATCGCAAGACTGAATCCCCGCGCCCTCGCTGTCTCGGACATGAAACATGGCCTCCGCATTGCTGGATGAGCGTTCGCCTAACCTCGCATCAACCATTTCATGTCAAGGATCGGCGGAACGGCATCGCATGAATGCGAGACGGTCTGTCGATTGGCAAGCTGGTGATACACCGACATACAAGATAACGTCCATTCATGAGGAACGGAGCGCAGTCGATGAGCATGCCCACCACCCATGGCACCAAGGGGCCGCTTGTCGCGATCGGGGGGGCGGAAGACAAGACCTCGCGCGCAGATATCCTGCGCCGCGTGCTGGCCGTTTCGGGAAAGACGGCGCCGGTGGTCGGTGTGATCACGACCGCCAGCAGCACTCCGGGCGAGGTGTTCGAATCGTATCGCACCGCGTTTTCCGCGATCGGCGCGGGCGAGGTCGTGGATATCCGGATCCGCGAACGCCAGGATGCGGCGTCGGATGATATCGTCGGGATGATTCGGCGTTCGGACGTCATCTTCATTTCTGGCGGCGACCAGATGCGGCTGACGAATATTCTGGGCGCGACTGCCGCATTGGAGGCGATTCGGGCCCGCCATGCCGAGGGCGCGGTGATCGCGGGGACCAGCGCGGGCGCTGCCTGCCAGTCGCAGACCATGGTCTATGGCGGTGCTGCCAATGATTCCCTGCGCAAGGGTGCGGTCAAGATGACTGCCGGCTTCGGTCTGGTGGCGGGGGTCATTATCGATACCCATTTTCTCGAACGCGGGCGTTTCTCGCGGCTGATGGAGGTCGGCGCGACCAATCCCGAATATCTGGGCATCGGCTTGGGCGAGGATGCGGCGGTCCTGTTTGAAGAGGATGTGATCCATGCATTCGGGCCCGGTCACGTGATCCTCGTTGACAGTTCCCAGGTTACAGGGTCGAATGTCTTCAGTCTCGCGGACGGCGAGGCGGTCAGCGTCAATAACGTCATCATGCACGCGCTGGTCGATGGCTGTGGATACAGTCTGACAGACCGACGAGTCCTGGGACACGATGAGCTCAGGGCCAAGAGCCTGGAGCACAGGATTGCATATTCTTGAACATCGCGCGTTGCGCGGACCGAATTATTACAGCCGTTATCAAGCCATCTACATGCGGCTGGACATCGAGGACCTGGAAGACCGGCCAAGCGACCAGGTGCCGGCGATCGCCGAAAGGCTTCAGGCGCTGATCCCCACCATTTACAATCATCGCTGTTCGGTCGGAGAGCCGGGCGGTTTTCTGCAACGGGTGCGCAGCGGCACCTGGGCTGGGCACATGGTCGAGCATGTCGCCATCGAGTTGCAGAACCTTGTCGGCTTCTCGGTGGGTTACGGCAAGACCGTGGACAGCTATGATCCGGGCATCTACAATGTCGTCTACCGCTATCGCGACGAAGCAAGCGGCATCGCGGCCGGCGAGGCGGCGGTGCAGATCGTTCGAAAGCTTTACGACGGCGAGGATGTCGATCTGACGCCGATCATCGACCACCTGAAAGAGGTGCGTGACGCGAACGCCTTGGGGCCGTCGACCGGATCCATCGTCAACGCCGCCAGGGATCGCAACATTCCCGCCTACAACCTGACCGAAGGCACCAGCTATACCCAGCTGGGCCACGGCATCAAGCAGCGCCGGTTTCAGGCCACGGTGACCGACGCCTCGGGAATCATCGGGCATTCGATCGCCGACGACAAGGAATGGACCAAGCAGATCCTGGCAGATGCCGGTGTGCCGGTGCCGCGCGGACAGGTCTGCCATTCCTTCGAAGAGGCGCAGGCGGCGGCTGACTGGATCGGCTGGCCGGTCGTCACCAAGCCGCTGTCGGGCAATCACGGACGCGGCGTCACGACCGATATCGCCAGCGTGGAGGACCTGAGATCAGGCTATGATGCCGCGGTCGCGCGTGCCCGCGACGATCACGGCGGTGTCATCGTCGAAAACTATATCAAGGGCGAGGATCACCGGATGCTGGTGATCGGCGGCAAGCTGGTCGCGGCGGCGCGCCGCCGTCCAGCCCATGTGACCGGCGATAGCAAAAGCACGATCCAGCAACTGATCGACGTCGAGAACAGCGACCCGCGCCGCGGCGTCGGGCACGAGAACCTGCTGACCCAGATCCATGTCGACGAACAGACCCACCGGATGCTGGAACAGGCCGGTCACGCGCTGGACACCGTGCTGCCCGAGGGCGAGATCGCCTTTCTGAAATCCACGGCCAATATCTCGACCGGCGGCACCGCGGCCGATCTGACCGACGAGGTGCATCCCGAAGTCCGATTCGCGATGGAGCGGATCGCCCGGCTTGTCGGGCTGGACATCATCGGCATCGATCTGCTGGCCGAAAACCTGTATCTGCCGCTGGACCGGCAATCGGCCGGGGTGGTCGAGGTCAATGCCGGACCCGGCTTCCGGATGCACATGTCCCCCACCCATGGCAAACCCCGTCCGGTAGGACAGCACGTGGTCGAGATGCTGTTTCCCGATCCCACCGATGACGGGCGGATTCCGATCACCGCAATCACCGGCACCAACGGCAAGACCACGACCACGCGCCTGACGACGCATATCCTGCGGCAGGCCGGTCATTCGGTCGGCATGGGCTGCACCGGCACGGTCGAGATCGACAACAACGTGATCCTGCGCGGCGACTATTCCGGGCCGGCGGCGGCGCAGGCCGTGCTGCGCGAACCCACGGTCGAACACGCGGTGCTGGAGGTGGCGCGCGGCGGCATCATGCGCCGTGGCCTGGGCTTTGACGAATGCGATGTCGGCGTCCTGCTGAACATCGCCTCCGATCATCTGGGCGAGCGTGACATCCACACGCTGGAAGACCTTGCCCGCTGCAAGACGGTGGTCGTGGATGCGGTAAAGCGCGAAGGCGGCTATTGCGTGCTGAACGCCGATGATCCGCTGGTCATGGAACACGGCACCTATTGGGCGCGCGGCGAGATCATCTATTTCACCATGGATCCCCAGAACCCGGCGCTGACCCGGCATCTGGACGATCTGGGCATGGTATTGACCGTCAAGCATGGCAAGATCGTGCTTTTGCGGGGCAAGGTCACCGTCGAGATCGTCGAGGTCAATGACGTGCCGATCGCGTTCGAGGGACATGCGCCCTTCAACGTGCAGAACGCCATGGCCGCGGCGGCCGCTGCCCTGGCCCATGGAATCGAGATCGACGATATCCGCGCGGGTCTTCTGACCTTCCATCCCACGCCTGCGCAGATGCCGGGCCGCACGAACTATTTCGAGGCGGACGGCGTCAAGTGCCTGATCGACTATGGCCATAACGTGCCGGCGCTGATCGCGCTGGAACCGCTGGTCAACGGGCTGGCCACGCAGCGCAAGATCGCCGTCGCCACCGCACCGGGCAATCGCCGGGACGAGGATCTTGCGGCCCTGGGCGCGCAACTGGCCCGGATGTGCGACAGGCTTTACGTCTATGAAACCGATGCACGCGGGCGCGAGACCGGCGAAACCGCCGGAATGATTCACGACGGTGCGGCAGGTGCCGGCACCTCCGCGCATGTCGAGACGATCATGGACGAGCACGAGGCCGTCGCAAAGGCCATCGACGAGGCCAAGCCGGGGGATTTCCTGCTGCTGCTGGTCGATGACATCGAGGGCACGACAGAACGGCTCAAGGGTCGAAGCTTCCCGACGCAGGCCGAACTGGCCCGCGCCTGACCCGCTTGCGGACCGGGCCACGGGGGCAAGGGCGCGTCGGCCGGGCTGCCCATCGCGCCGCAGACCCAACAGGAAGGACGAAACAATGACCAGAAACGTCTTCGTCATCGGACTGGACGACCTGAACGCCGAACGCCTGAAACGGCTGCGCGGCGTGGAAGACGTGGAATTTCACCAGCTTCTGACCCCGATGCAGGTTTCCGAAACGCAAGAATTCGATATTCCGGCGATGCTGAAAGAGGCCGAAGACAGGCTGAATGCCTTCGACGGATCGATCGACGCCATCGTCGGCTATATCGACTTTCCCGTCTCGACCATGCTGCCGCTGCTGTGCCAGAAATTCGGGACACGCAATTCCTCGTTGGAAAGCATGCTGAAATGCGAACATAAATACTGGTCGCGCAAGGTCATGGCCGAGGTCGTCCCAGACCATGTTCCCAAGTTCACCGCCTTCGATCCCTTCGATGAGAACGCATTGTCAAGGATCGGCGAGGCCGATCTGCGTTTTCCGTTCTTCATCAAGCCGATCAAGTCCTCCGGCTCGCGGCTGGGATTTCGCATCGACAGCCCCGAAGATTTCGAATACGCGACCGAAAAGCTGCGCGCCGGGATCGGCCAGATCTCGGAACCGTTCAATTTCGTCATGGAGCAGGCGGACCTGCCCGACGACATCAAGGCGGTGGAAGGCCATTACTGCATGGCCGAACAGGTGATCGGCGGGCGACAATGCACGGTCGAGGGATATGTCCACGAGGGCGAGGTCGTTCCCTATGGCACCGTCGATTCCATCCGCTATCCGCAGGTTCTCAGCTTCTTCTACTATCTTTATCCTTCGACCCTGCCCAGCCGCGTGCAGGACAAGATGCACCAGATCACGCGCATCGTCATGGATCATATCGGCTATGACAATGCCGGCTTCAACATCGAATATTACTGGGACGAGGTGCAGAACAAGATCTGGTTGCTGGAGATCAACACGCGCATCGCGCAGTCGCATTGCGACCTGTTCGAGATGGTCGACGGCGTCAGCCACCAGCAGGTGACCATCGACCTTGGCCTTGGGCGCCGCCCGGACATGCCCAGGGGCGAGGGCCCGCAAGAGGTGGCGGCGGAATTCTTCTATCGGGTGTTTTTCACCGACGCGACCGTGGCCCGCGTGCCCTCGCGCGCCGAGATCGAAGTCGCCGCCGAACAGGTCGCCGGGACCCGCATCTCGTCCTATGTGTCAAGGGACATGAAACTGTCTGAACTGCCCGAACAGGACGCCTACAGCTTTGCCGTGGCCTCGGTCTGGATGGGTGCGCAAAAGCCCTCCAAACTTCTGTGGAATTACGAGCAGGTGATGAAAAGACTGGACTACGCGTTCACCGACATCGCCGAATAGCCCGCCCGGGCGATGGACTTCGGCAGGATCCGCGGAGATAAGCGGGCAAGCCGCCATGCCCTGCCTACAGCGAGATCATTCATGAAGGTCGATACCGAACTTCCCCTCACCGTGCGGGAAACAGAACATGCCGAGATCGCGATGCCCGATGGCACGCGGCTTGCGGCGCGGATCTGGATGCCCGAGGACGCCGAGGCGCGGCCGGTGCCCGCGATCCTCGAATACATTCCGTATCGCAAGAACGACAAGACGCTGGAACGCGACCACGCGCGCGCGCCGTGGCTGGCGGCGCAGGGTTATGCCTATGTCCGCGTCGATCTGCGCGGCAGCGGCGAATCCGAGGGCGTGATGCAGGACGAATACACCCCGGTCGAGTTGCAGGACGGCTGCGACGTGATCGCGTGGATCGCCGATCAGGCCTGGTGTGACGGCGGCGTGGGTATCGTGGGAATCTCCTGGGGCGGTTTCAACGGGTTGCAGATCGCTGCGCTGCGCCCGCCGGCCTTGAAAGCCGTGGTGACCATCTGTTCGACCGATGACCGCTATGCCGACGACATTCACTACATGGGCGGCACACTTCTGTGCGAGCAGCTGTCCTGGGCCTCGGTGATGTTCGGGATCAACACGCTGCCACCCGACCCCGCCCATGTCGGCGACCGCTGGCGCGACATGTGGACGGCGCGGCTTGACGGTTCGGGCCTCTGGCTCGAAACCTGGCTGGCACATCAGACCCGCGACCCGTTCTGGAAGCATGGCTCGGTCTGCGAGGATTTTTCCCGGATTCAGCTTCCGGTCTATGCCGTCAGCGGCTGGGCCGACGGCTATTGCCGGTCGGTGTTTCGATTGGTCGAGAATCTGAAAGGCCCGGTCAAGGGCATCGTCGGGCCATGGGCGCACAGATATCCGCATCTTGGTGAGCCCGGACCGGCCATTGACTGGCTGACCGAAGAGACGCGCTGGTGGGACCATTGGCTCAAGGGCCGGGACACCGGCATCATGGATGAGCCGCCTCTGCGGCTTTACCTTCAGGATCATGCCGCCCCCCGCACCCATTACGCCCACCGGGACGGCCGCTGGATCACCGAACCTTCCTGGCCATCGCCCAATGTGACCCGGACAAGGTTCGCCCTGGGATCGGACGGGCAGATGATCCGCGACGGTGCCGGTCTGCCCGGCGCCGCGCTGACCATCCGTTCGCCGCTTTGGGTCGGGATGCAGGCCGGGAAATGGTGCTCTTATGCGCATCCGGGCGATCAGCCGGGCGATCAGCGTCGCGACGATGCCGGAAGCCTGACTTTCCAGACCGCGCCGCTGGACGAGGACCTGGACATCGCGGGGGACGCGCGTCTGACGCTTGCGCTGCGGGCCGACCGACCGGTGGCGCAGGTCGCGGTGCGACTGGTGGACGTGGCCCCCGACGGCGCCGCCACGCGGGTCAGCTATGGTCTTCTGAACCTGACCCACCGGGACAGTCATGAACAGCCCGCAGCGCTGGAACCGGGCCGGGATTATGTGACAGAGATACCGCTGAAGCACGTCGCGCAGACATTCCGCAGAGGGCACCGGATCCGGCTGGCCGTTTCCAGCAGCTATTTCCCCCTGGCCTGGCCGACACCGGAACCCGTGACGCTGACCATCCTGCCCGGCCAATCGCAACTCGACCTGCCGATCCGTGCGTCTGATGGTCTGTCGGTCCCCGATTTCGCCCCGCCACGTGCGGGCCGGCCGCTGGACGCCACCTACCATGTGGCGCCCGCCGCCGAATGGAACGTCGATGAGGACCGCTGCACCGGCCGCATCACCGCCCAGATCCGTGATCATGAAGGCGATGCCTATATCAGCCGGCATGACCTGTCTCACTCGGCCGAGGGACGCGAACGCTATTCGGTTCTTCCGGACCAGCCGACCTCGGCCGAAGGAGAGGTCCGTTGGACGCACGAGATGCGCCGCGGTGACTGGTCGGTAAGAACGGTCACGACCACGCGTTTGACCGGCGACCACGAGAATTTTCGCGTCGTCGCCAGGCTTCAGGCCTGGGAGGGCGACAGCCTGGTTCGGGAAAAACGCTGGGACAGTTCAATCAAGCGTACATGGTGCTGATCTGCCACGGGATTCCGTGTCGAGCGGGACGATGTGACAGATCTGGGTAAAGGCGATGACCTGATCGGCCTTGTCCTCGCCGATCTCGCGGGTCAGCCATTTCGCCAGCTCCAGCTGCACCATGGTCGGCACAAGCCAGTCGGCCTGCTCGGGCAGATGATCGGCCAGCTTGTCGCCGGTCGGTGAACCGCACCGGGTTTGCCG
>NZ_DHXG01000016.1:0-21805 GCF_002413585.1 Paracoccus sp. UBA5162 | reverse complement strand
CGCCTCAACGAGCCGCGCTATGCCTCGCTGCCGAACATCATGAAGGCGAAGAAGAAGCCGCTGGATGAGAAGACCGCCGGTGACTACGGCGTCGATGTCAGCCCGCGCCTCGAGATCGTCTCGACCCGCGAGCCCGAGGGCCGCAAGGCCGGCATCAAGGTCGGCTCGGTCGACGAGCTGGTGTCGAAACTGAAAGAAGCGGGGGTAATCTGATGGCCGTTCTTCTGCTGGGTGAAGTCACGAATGGCGAGCTGAGCCGCGATGCCACCGCCAAGGCGGTCGGCGCGGTCAAGGCTTTGGGTGACGTGACCGTTCTCTGCGCCGGGTCCTCGGCCGCTGCCGCGGCCGCCGAGGCTGGAAAGATCGCCGGCGTCGCCAAGGTGCTGGTCGCCGAGGATGCGCGCTATGGCCACCGTCTGGCCGAGCCGACCGCGGCGCTGATCGTGTCGCTGGCCGGCGACTACAGCCATATCGCGGCGCCTGCCACGACCGATGCCAAGAACATCATACCGCGCGTTGCCGCGCTCCTTGATGTCATGGTGCTGTCGGATGTCTCGGGCGTCGTCGATGCCGACACCTTCGAACGCCCGGTCTATGCCGGCAACGCCATCCAGACCGTCAAGTCGAAGGACGCCAAGAAGGTCATGACCATCCGCACGGCAAGCTTCGATGCCGCTGGCGAAGGTGGCTCGGCCTCGGTTTCGGACGCGGCCCTGGCCGATGATCCGGCGCTGTCCTCCTGGGTTGGCGACGAGGTCGCGGAAAGCGATCGTCCGGAACTGACCTCGGCCGGTCGCGTGGTCTCGGGTGGCCGTGGCGTTGGCTCGAAGGATGATTTCGCGATCATCGAGAAGCTGGCCGACAAGCTGGGCGCCGCCGTCGGTGCATCGCGCGCGGCCGTCGACTCGGGCTATGCCCCGAACGACTGGCAGGTGGGTCAGACCGGCAAGGTCGTCGCCCCCGAGCTGTATGTCGCCGTCGGCATCTCGGGCGCGATCCAGCACCTTGCTGGCATGAAGGACAGCAAAGGGCTCTGCCTCAATTTGTGTGGCGGAACGGTAGCATTCTCGCCCGCAACAATTCTGGACCGGCGCGACCGTACATTGCGCGTTTGAGGGTCTTCAGGCGGTTGATCTGACCTTCTGCCTGGCCGTTGCTCCAGGGCATCTCGATGGCGTTCGTGACCGCGTCCAAGTCCCGGTTCAAGGTACGGGCAAAGCGCACGATGGGCGCCAGGTTGCTTTCAATCGCGTCGTCGATCCATGCAGGGAGCGGGTCTGCCTGGCGACCGCGAATGATACCATTGAACCGCATGGCGAGGCTGCGCATCGTTGCGAAGGCGGGAGAACCGGCCTTGAGCGCGTCGACTTTCCGCACCTGATCCGGGGTGAGCTTTCCGCGGGGTTTGATACACAGGGCAGCCGCGATGACCGGGGAAATCGCGTGCCCCGTTTCCGGGTCCCGGACTGGCTTAAGTATCGCGTGCTCTACCTTGGGGTCGGTCGCTTGCTGTTCGGCTCTGCGCCAACCCGCCAGCAACCGCTGCAAATGCGTTTGACTCCCCTCGTAACCACGCTCTTGGATCAGACGGAACAGGGCGCTTCCAGTTCGAATGCCGTCCTTCCAGGATTGCCTCAGAAACTTTTCAAAATACCATGGGGAAGTCCGCTTCAAAGCGGCCCGCCTGCGGTCTGGCGTCGTCTCGAACTGCAGCCATTTCGCGATGCTGCGACGCGGAAACCCGGTTCGCCGCCCGATCTCGCTGCAGGAAAGCCCCTGATTTCGGAGCGCATGGATGGTGGTGAAAATCTCTTCCCGAGACGTCCTGTGCGCAAGGCGTGACTTCAGAAGCCTGCCGGCTGCGGTGATATTGTCTGCGTCGGACAGCAGCGCCCTGCCGGTCGCACGGCCGTGGAGGTTCATTTGCTCCTCGATGGCCTGCCGCAGGTTTTGCACGATATGGAACCGGTCAGCGACCTGCTTCGCCTGCGGTGCCCCTTGCCGTGCGGCCTGGGCGTAGAGACCACACCGATCTCTGCTGATCACCTCAAGCTCAGGATGACGCCTCAGCCAGTCGGTGCAGGTGACGACATCTCGATCCTCGAGAATGTCGATCACCACGCGACGCTCCAGATCCACAATGATCGTGCCGTAGGTTTGCGACTTCCGCCAGCTCCAGTCGTCGATCCCGATGACCGTTGGCGCCTCGCCGGCGCCGTGAGCACACTGTTTCAGATGCCTGAGCACCGTGTCATCGCTGACCCCAAGGCCCAAACGATGCAACAACCTCTCGGCAGGTCGTCCGCCGGTCGCATGCCCCAGATGACTGACAATCTCCCCGACACGCGAAGTCCGACGTGCAAATGGATGCGCAATCGAGGCGATCTGGTCCGAGAAAGTCCGGCGTGGGCAAGCGGGTGCCTGACATCGCCAACGGCAAATCGCGAGATCAACCGTTACCTTGTTTCCATGCGCGGGATAATCCTGAAGCCGCCGACGCCGCCAGCCGTGACGTCGGCGTGAATGGAATCCACAGTCGGGGCAGATGCCGTTGGGCGCCAAGACGCCGAATACAAGCCACCCGCCGCGTTCACTTCGCTCCACGCTTTGAACGGCAACATCGATCCCGGGTGACCAGTGCTTCTTCGAACCCACAACTATCCCTCCTGAATTTTCCAGTTTCAGGATAGTTGCGCCACACAAAGTGAGGCAGAGCCTTGTTAAGGGCAACGCGACAGCAGGGATCGAGGTCTGCGTGGCCACGCCGTAAAGGATCATCGGGATCGAGGGCGGAATGATCACGCCCAGCTCGGCCGAGACCGCCATCAGCGCGGCGGTAAACCCGACGGGATAGCCGTATTGCCGCATGGCGGGGATCAGAACGGTGCCCACCGCGAACATTGTCGCAATGCTCGATCCGGAGATCGCCGAGAACATCATGCAGGTCAGCACGCAGGTCGCCGCCAGACCGCCTTGCAGGGGGCCGACAAAGGCGCGCGCGAATTCCACGAGGCGGCGCGACATGCCGCCAACCTCCATCAGATTACCCGCAAGGATGAAGAAGGGGATTGCGGCCAGCGGAAATTTATCGAGCGCGATAAAGATCTGCTGCGGCAGAATAATCGCGGGCAAGGTCGTGAAACCAAACAGCCCCACCATCGAGGCCAAGCAGAGTGCAGTCGCAATCGGAACCGAAATCGTGAAGAGCACCAGCATCGCGGTCATCATGGCGCCGGTCATGATGCAATCCTCTCTGCATTTTGCAGGAAATGGGCAAGAACGCCGAGGGCTGCGAAAGCGGACCCGACGGGAATTGCCGTATAGCCCCAGCTCATCGAAATCCCCAGCCCTGCCATCTCTTGCCGCTGCACCCGAAGCGCCATTTCCCAACCGAGCCAGAACAGCATCGCAAAGAGAAACAAGCAGGCCAGCGTGATCGCGAGTTCGAGTGCAAGCCGCAGACGCCTGTGCAGCGCATCGCGCACCAGATCAATCGCGACGAAAGCCCCCGCCCGCAGCGCGGTTGAGATTCCGAGCATCACCATCCAGATCAGCGCAACGCGGGTCAGCGCCTCGGACCATGTGGAGGGAACCTGAAACACGAACCGCCCCATCACCTGCCAAAAGCTCGCCAGCGCTGCGACCGCGAGAGCGAGGGAGGCGGCGATTGCCACCCCCATCGCGACTGTCGCGTCGACACGCCGTATCAACGTGACGATTGTGCTCATTGCGCCTTCCACTCGCGGATGCGTTTGAGCAGATCAGCCCCGAACTGCGCATCGAAATCGGCATTCGCCCCCGACATTGCCTCGCGGAAAGCGTCACGGTTGTGGTGACTTCGATAGCGCGGACTTCCAGCGTTTGCTCATCGATCCCGAGGTGGATCTTGCGCCAGACGCGGCGTTTGGCGCCGCCGTGCTTGCGGGCGTTCCACTCGCCCTCGCCTTCGACCTTGATCCCGGTGCTGTCGATCAGCAGATGCAGCGGCCTGTTGATTTCCACCCAGAACTGGGCCGACTCAATTCTGAGTGGAAATTAACACCGAGCCCTTCTGGACCGATTTCCTCCGAGATTTCGAGCGCCGCGGGCTGAGCCTTTGGCCCTGTTGCGGTTTGCATACGGTCGCTCGGGCACAGTACGCTCTGCAAACGGCGTTTAGGTTTCTCGGGCGTGTCCGGGGAACAAGGCGCCTGCAGCCCTCCCGCGCCCCTGCACGGGTGGATCGCGTGCAGAGGCTGGGCTACTGCAGAGCAGCTTCGTGGCGCTTGTCAGTGTACGCCACGCACGGGGCCGCCGCGCCTAGCGCCTCGGCACTAGCGCCAGGCCGCCGACACCCGAGGCGAAGATCACGCCAAGGCCGAGCAGGGTCAACGGCTCCGGCCAGTCGCCGAAGACGAGGAACCCGATCACGGTGGCGGCGATCAACTGGAAATAGATGAGGGGCGCCGAGACCGTCGCCGGCGTCGTCCGGTTCACAACCACCAGCAGATAGTTGCCGAAGGCAGAGGCAAGCGAACTGACGATCACAAGCACCCAGACCCGCAGGTCGGTGCTTGCCGGAATGCTGGCAAGGCCCGCAGGCAGCAGCAGCACCGCCCCGATCAGCAGTTGCGAGCCGAGCAGGAAGGGCGGCGGATAGAAGGCGGTCAGCCAGCGCGTCGCGGCAAGATACGAGCCGTAGAGCGTGCCGGCCAGCACCGCGAAAATCATGCCGGTCCCCATCTCGCCGCCGGGCCGGACGACCAGCAGCACGCCGGCAAATCCCAGCCCCAGCATCACCGTGCGCGCCCAGGACACGCGCTCGCCCAGCAGCAGGGCCGACAGCACATAGGCCATGATCGGGCCGATGAAGAAGGCGCCGAAGACATTCGCGATGGGCTCGGTCCGAAGCGCGGTCAGGATCGAGGCGATGGCGCCGACGATCAGGGCCGCGCGCAGGATCAGCCGCCAGTCCAGCAGGCGTCCCAGGCCGGCCGGCCCCAGGCCCAGCACCCAGAACAGCAGCAGGGCCGCCAGCGCGAAGCGCGACCAGGCCACGAACAGCGGCTGCACCCCCGCCCCCGTCAGCAGCTTGCCGGCCGTGTCGCCGCAGACGATCGCCGTGGTGGCAAGGGCGACAAGGCCAAGAACCGTCAGGGGCGCAGGGGTCTGCATCGGCATTTCCTTCAGTCCGCATCGGCACGCTATCCGGCAGCGCGCAAGGCCGGATCGGACCCCGCCGCATCCCCGGCTGATGCAAGCCTGCCAAATCCCGCAGACGCAGGGCGGGGGGCGGCAGGCCCACGGGAAGCGAGCTGAGTTTGCAGGCAGGTTCAGAACATTGCTCCATCAGATACCCGGAAGAAAGGAAATGATGAAGCCAGCTCACTCAGACCCCAGTCTTGAATCGCATTCGAGCGCGCTGCTCTCGTCGCTGCAGCTCCCGACCGCGACGTATCGATTCCTCGACATAGCCCATGTGGTCGCGCGCAGCCTCCTCGGCACGTACAGGATCAGCGGACAGAACCGACTCAATGATCTCTATGTGTTGATCGAGAAGCTTGCGTCCGCTGTCATCGATACTGCGGAGAAGGTCATGATTGTAGAAGATTCCGCGACGTGTCAGGTCATAGACCGACGCCATCATGTGGATCAGCGTTGTGTTGTGGCTGGCATCGACCACAGCATGGTGAAGCCGGAAATCAGCTTCGCTTTCCGCCTCTGCGTCCTGACCAAGCCAGGCCGCTTCGAGTTCTTCCCTGATCGCAGACAGACGCTCCTTGTCCGCAGCTGTCGCGCGCTGCGCGGCAAGGCGGGTCGCGAAGGCTTCCTGCTCGCGCCGGTATTCGAGATAGTCGTGAAAGGCTTCGCCATGGCGCGAATAAAGCGCCAACATGGCCGGCGACATGGCCCTGCCGGTCAGTTCGGCAATATAAGTTCCGTCACCGTGGCGGACATGAACGAGGCCGCGAGCCTCGAGCGTCTGCAGCGCTTCACGCAGCTTTGGCCGCGACACCCCGAAGGCGTCGGCCATTTCGCGCTCCGACGGCAAACGAGCACCGTCCTTCAGAACCCCATCGACGATCATCGTTTCAACCTTGCCGACAACCGTATCGACGACTGATTCGTGATCAATCGGCTCAAAAATTTCCGCAGCAATCATGGGCGGCGAGCTCCTTAGGGGTGCCGATAGACAGACATCAATATTATTTACCTCACCGGAGTCTGATTTCAAGGACAGCATCTTCTCCAGTCGTGTATTTTTTTGACTGAAAATCAGTATTTTCTTGATATCCATGGGGTATCCGGTGAACCTCACACTGCCGAGCGCGCTGCGTCAACCGACGATCACTTTTCACGGCGCCTGATCTAAAGGTAAATAAACTTGTTGACTACGATAAGTGGTAAAGTTTATATACCTTCTATGACGTAGGCGGGACGCTGAGCGCTCCGAACCAACTCTGGGAGGGGGCGTCCATGCTGCAGCACGAGGCGGTCGGGCCGGACCGCAGGCCTGCTTGGCCGGTCAGTTGCTCGGGTTGTCTCCGCCATGCCTGTCCACGGTGCCGCGCCGCTGACTTTTTGGGCGAGTGGCCATCAAATCGGCTATGTCGAGCCGCATTGCTTTGTTCTGCCGATGGCACTTCCGCAGCAAACTGATCGCCTTTCAAACGACCTTAGGTAAAGGATCGATGCTATGACGAAAGCCGTTATCGTTTCCGCCGCGCGCACGCCGGTCGGCAGTTTTATGGGGGCGTTCGGCACTATCCCCGCGCATGATCTCGGCACTGCCGTCCTGAAGGCCGTGGTCGAGCGCGCCGGCGTCGACCCGGCCGAGGTCAGCGAAACCATCCTCGGGCAGGTGCTGACCGCGGCGCAGGGCCAGAACCCCGCCCGTCAGGCCCATATCAATGCCGGTCTGCCGAAGGAATCGGCGGCTTGGGGGCTCAATCAGGTCTGCGGTTCGGGTCTGCGCGCGGTGGCGCTGGCGGCCCAGCAGGTCAGCCTTGGCGATGCCGATATCGTCATCGCCGGTGGTCAGGAAAGCATGTCGCTGTCGCCGCATGCCTCCTATCTGCGCGCCGGTCAGAAGATGGGCGACATGCAGGCCATCGACACGATGATCCGCGACGGGCTGTGGGACGCGTTCAACAATTACCACATGGGCCAGACGGCCGAGAACGTGGCCGAGAAATTCCAGATCACCCGCGATGCGCAGGACGAATTCGCCGTCTCCAGCCAGAACAAGGCCGAGGCCGCGCAGAGTGCCGGCAAGTTCGATGACGAGATCGTCCGCTATACCGTCAAGACCCGCAAGGGCGATACGGTCGTCGACAAGGACGAATATATCCGTCACGGCGCCACGCTGGAAGCGATGCAGAAGCTGCGCCCCGCCTTCACCCGCGACGGCACCGTGACCGCCGGCAATGCTTCAGGCCTGAATGACGGCGCCGCCGCCGTCATGGTCATGTCCGAGGAAGAAGCCGCGCGCCGCGGCCTGACCCCGCTGGCCCGGATCGCCTCCTACGCCACCGCCGGCCTTGACCCGGCCATCATGGGCGTGGGTCCGGTCTATGCTAGCCGCAAGGCGCTGGAAAAAGCCGGCTGGAAGGTCGGCGATCTGGACCTGATCGAGGCGAACGAAGCCTTTGCCGCCCAGGCCCTGGCGGTGAACAAGGAGATGGGTTGGGACCCCGAGATCGTGAACGTGAACGGCGGCGCCATCGCCATCGGGCACCCGATCGGTGCCTCGGGCGCGCGCATCCTGAACAGCCTGATCTTCGAGATGGGCCGTCGCGATGCCAAGAAGGGCATCGCCACGCTCTGCATCGGCGGCGGCATGGGCGTCGCCCTCTGCCTCGAGCGCTGAGGCTCCAGGCCAGAATCGACACAGCATCAGAGGAGGAATCAATGTCAAGGGTTGCACTAGTTACTGGGGGATCGCGCGGCATTGGCGCCGCCATCTCGAAGGCGTTGAAGGAAGCGGGTTATACCGTCGCCGCGAACTATGCCGGCAATGACGAGGCCGCCAAGGCCTTCACCGACGAGACCGGCATCAAGACCTATAAATGGTCGGTGGCCAATTACGATGCCTGCACCGCCGGCATCAAGCAGGTCGAGGACGAGCTGGGCCCGATCGCCGTTCTGGTGAACAATGCGGGCATTACCCGCGATGCGATGTTCCACAAGATGACGCCGCAGCAGTGGAACGAGGTCATGGACACCAACCTGACCGGCCTTTTTAACATGACCCATCCGGTCTGGACCGGGATGCGCGACCGCAAGTTCGGCCGCATCGTCAATATCAGCTCGATCAACGGCCAGAAGGGTCAGGCGGGTCAGGCGAACTATTCGGCGGCGAAGGCCGGGGATCTGGGCTTCACCAAGGCCCTGGCGCAAGAGGGTGCCCGCGCCGGCATCACCGTGAACGCCATCTGCCCGGGCTATATCGGCACCGAGATGGTGCGTGCCATCGACGAGAAGGTGCTGAACGAGCGGATCATCCCGCAGATCCCGGTCGGTCGCTTGGGTGAGCCCGAGGAAATCGCCCGCGCCGTGGTCTTCCTGGCCTCGGGCGATGCCGGCTTCATCACCGGCTCCACCATCTCCGCCAATGGCGGCCAGTTCTTCGTTTGAGGGAAACACCCATGAGAGACCTCGGTCCCGATATCGACCCGATCGAATCCCGCGAATGGCAGGACGCCATTGCCGACGTGATTGAACGCGATGGCCCCAACAGGGCTCATTTCTTGCTCGATAGAGCCGTCGCACAGGCCCGCGCCGCCGGGGCAACGCTGCCGTTCTCTGCGACGACCCCTTACCAGAACACGATCCCCGTGGACGATCAGTATGAGTTTCCGGGCGATCTGGACATGGAATGGCGCATCCGCACCATCAACCGCTGGAACGCCATGGCGACGGTCGTGCGCCGCAACAAGGAATCCAGCGAATACGGCGGGCATATCGCATCCTTCGCCTCCTCGGCGGTGATGTATGATGTCGGGCTGAACCACTTCTGGCGCGCGCGGTCGGCGATTCACGGCGGCGATCTGGTATTCTTCCAGGGCCATGTGGTGCCCGGCATCTATGCCCGGTCCTTCATGGAAGGCCGCATCACCGAAGAGCAGATGCTGAACTTCCGGTCCGAGGTCGGGGGCGAGGGGCTGTCGTCCTATCCCCATCCCTGGCTGATGCCGGACTATTGGCAGTTCCCGACCGTCAGCATGGGACTTGGCCCGCTGATGGCGATCTATCAGGCGCGGTTCATGAAATACATGCACAACCGTGGGCTGATCGATATGGCCGACCGCAAGGTCTGGTGTTTCCTGGGCGACGGAGAGATGGACGAGCCGGAAAGCCGCGGTGCCATCGACCTGGCCGCGCGCGAGGGTCTCGACAACCTGATCTTCGTCATCAACTGCAACCTGCAACGCCTGGACGGCCCGGTGCGCGGCAACGGCAAGATCGTGCAGGAGCTGGAAGGCAATTTCCGAGGCGCGGGCTGGAATGTCGTCAAGCTGCTCTGGGGCAAGGGCTGGGACGATCTGCTAGAAAACGACACCAGCGGCCGGCTGCGCCAGTTGATGGATGAAACGGTGGACGGCGACTATCAGACCTTCAAGTCCAAGGACGGCGCGTTTATCCGCAAGCATTTCTTCGGCAAGTATCCCGAAACTGCGGCCCTGGTCGAGGACTGGTCCGACGATCAGATCTGGTCGCTGAGCCGGGGCGGCCACGATCCCGAGAAGGTCTATACCGCGTTCCGCAAGGCGACCGACACCAGGGACCAGCCGACCTGCCTGCTGATCAAGACGGTCAAGGGCTATGGCATGGGATCCGCGGGCGAAGGGCAGAACACCACCCACCAGCAGAAAAAACTGGCAGAGGAGCAACTGCGCGCGTTCCGAGACCGCTTCAAGATCCCCGTGTCCGACGAGGATTTGCCGAAGGCCCCCTTCGTCGCGTTGAACAACGCCCAGAAGGCCTATCTGGCGGACCGGCGCAGGGCCCTGGGTGGCGCGTTCCCGCAGCGTGTCAGCACCTCGCCCAAGCTGGCAATCCCGCCGCTCGAGGCGTTCAAGGCGCAGCTTCAGAACACGGGCGAGCGCGAGATTTCGACCACGATGGCCTTTGTGCGCATCCTGACCACACTCCTGCGCGACAAGGAGCTGGGCAAGCATATCGTGCCGATCGTGCCGGACGAAAGCCGCACCTTCGGCATGGAGGGGTTGTTCCGATCCATAGGGATCTACAATCCCGCCGGCCAGCACTATACGCCCGAAGATCGCGAGCAGATGTCCTATTACCGCGAAGCAACGGATGGGCAGGTCTTGCAGGAAGGCATCAATGAGGCCGGTGCCATGGCCGACTGGATCGCGGCGGCGACGTCATATTCCAATCACGGCGTGCCGATGATCCCGTTCTTCATCTACTATTCGATGTTCGGTTTTCAGCGGGTGGGCGATCTGGCCTGGGCTGCGGGCGACAGCCGGGCGCGTGGCTTCATGTTGGGCGGCACCGCCGGGCGCACAACGCTGAACGGCGAGGGTTTGCAGCACGAGGACGGCCACAGCCATATCATCGCGGGCACCGTCCCGAATTGCATCAGCTACGACCCGACCTTTCAGCACGAAGTGGCGGTGATCGTGCAGCACGGCATGACGCGGATGTATCAGGATCAGGAGGACGTGTATTTTTACATCACCCTGATGAACGAAAACTATGCCCATCCCGACATGCCGGCAGGCTGCGAGGCGGGCATCATCCGCGGCCTCTATCGCCTGAAAGAGGTTAAGAAGGCGGGCAGGAAGCACGTCAATCTGCTGGGATCGGGCACGATCCTGATCCAGGCGATCAAGGCCGCCGAGATGCTTGAGGCCGATTACGGCATTACCGCCGACATCTGGTCGGCGACAAGCCTGAACGAACTGGCCCGAGACGGCCAGGACGCAGAACGTTGGAACCGCCTGAACCCGATGGAACCCCCGCGCACCGCTTTCGTCACGCAGGCGTTGTCCAAGGCCAAGGGACCGGTGATCGCCGCCACCGACTACATGAAGAACTATGCCGAGCAGATCCGGGCCTTCGTGCCGGGCCGCTACACGGTGCTGGGGACCGACGGGTTCGGTCGCTCCGACAGCCGGGTGAACCTGCGGAGGTTCTTCGAGGTCGATGCCAACCACATCGCCGCCGCAGCCATGGTGGATCTGTTCCGTGACGGTGCGGTCGACGAGGCGACGCTGAAGGCTGCCCTTGCCAAGTATGACATCGACGGCGCCAAGCCGAACCCCCGGCTGGTCTGAGCGGGAAGAAGGAGGAGACACATCATGCCTGTTGAAGTGAACGTTCCCGACATCGGCGATTTCAAGGATGTCCCGGTTATCACCGTTCTGGTGAAGGTGGGCGATACCGTCGCCGCCGAGGACCCGTTGATCGAGCTTGAATCCGACAAGGCCACAATGGAGGTGCCAAGCCCCGTCGCAGGCCGCATCGCCTCTATCGTGGTGAAGGAAGGCGACCGGGTCTCCGAGGGATCGATGATCCTGACGGTCGAGGCCGAGGGCAGCGACGCCGCTGCCGCCGCATCGGCGCCTACATCGGCGCCCGCCGCCGCGCCTGCCGCATCGGTTCCGGCGGCGGCAGCCCCCGCAGCTCCCGCCGTCACAGATTCGGGGTTCAACAAGGCCCATGCTTCGCCGTCGATCCGCGCGTTTGCGCGGCAGTTGGGGATTGATCTGGCCAAGATCAACGGCTCGGGCCGCAAGGGGCGCATTCTGCGCGACGACGTGACGGCGGCGCTGAAGGCCAGCGCAGTCCCGGTCGCTGCCGCATCGGGCGGCGCGGCGCTGAGCGGCGGCATGGGCATCCCGCCGATTCCGGTGGTGGACTTCTCGAAGTTCGGTCCGGTCGAAAACGTGGAAATGGCGCGCATCAAGAAGCTGTCCGGCCCCGCGCTGCACCGGTCCTGGCTGAACGTCCCGCACGTCACGCACAACGACGAAGCGGACATCACCGAGCTCGACACCTACCGCAAGGAAATGGACAACATGGCCAAGGAAAACGGCTATCGCGTCACGCCTCTGAGCTTCGTGATCAAGGCCTCCGTCAGTGCGCTCAAGGAACATTGGGAGTTCAACTCCTCGATCCACCCCGATGGCGACAAGCTGATCAAGAAGTCCTACTACAACATCGGCTTCGCGGCCGACACGCCGAACGGCCTCGTCGTTCCGGTGATCAAGGATGCCGATCGCAAGGGTCTGGTCGAGATCTCCAAGGAACTGGGCGACCTGTCCGCCAAGGCCCGCGCAGGCGAGCTGAAAGGCCCCGACATGCAGGGCGCGACGTTCACCATCTCGTCTCTGGGCGGGATCGGGGGCACGAGCTTTACCCCTATCGTGAACGCGCCCGAGGTGGCGATCCTCGGCCTCACCCGGTCAAAGATGGCGCCGGTCTGGAACGGCTCGGAATTCGTGCCGCGCCTGATGCAGCCGCTGTCGCTGTCCTACGATCACCGTGCCGTCGACGGCGCCTTGGCCGCGCGCTTCTGCGTGACGCTCAAGACGCTGCTTGGCGATATGCGCAAGTTGATGTGGTAAGGGGGATCATCTGATGGAAGTCAAAGTCCCCGATATCGGCGATTTCAAGGACGTTCCGGTCATCAGCGTTCTGGTGAGCGTCGGCGACACAGTCGCTGCCGAAGACCCGCTGATCGAGCTGGAATCCGACAAGGCGACGATGGAAGTCCCGTCGCCCTCCGCCGGAAAAATCAAGGAAATCAAGGTCTCCGAAGGCGACAAGGTGTCCGAAGGCACGGTCATCATGGTGCTTGAGGGTGCGGATGCAGGTGATGCGCCCGCTCCCGCCAAGCAAGAGGCCCCCGCCGCCGAAGAGCCGAAATCCGTCGCCGCCACCGGCACCGCCTCGGGCAAGGGCGACATCCACGCCGAAGTGGTCGTTCTGGGCTCCGGCCCCGGCGGATACACCGCGGCCTTCCGCGCCGCGGACCTGGGCAAGAAGACCGTCCTGATCGAGAAATACCCGAGCCTCGGCGGTGTCTGCCTCAACGTCGGCTGCATCCCGTCCAAGGCGCTCTTGCACGTCGCCAAGGTCATCACCGAGGCCGAGGAGATGGGCGCGCATGGCATCAGCTTTGGCAAGCCCAAGATCGACCTCGACGAGTTGCGCAGCTTCAAGGACAGCGTGATCGGTCAGCTGACCGGCGGTCTCGGCGGGTTGGCCAAGGGCCGCAAGGTGCAGGTGGTGCAGGGCTACGGCACCTTTACAGGACCGAACATGATCGAGGTGATCGGCGACAACGGCCGCACCACGGTCAGCTTCGACCAGTGCATCATCGCCGCCGGGTCCGAGCCAGTGAAGCTGCCCTTCATCCCGCATGATGATCCCCGCGTGATCGACTCGACCGGCGCGCTGGAACTCAAGGACATCCCGAAACGCATGCTGATCCTGGGCGGTGGCATCATCGGTCTGGAAATGGCCTGTGTCTACGACGCGCTCGGCTCGAAGATCACGGTTGTGGAACTGATGGACCAGATCATTCCGGGTGCGGACAAGGACATCGTCAAGCCGCTGCACAACCGGATCAAGGGCCGCTACGAGAACATCTTCCTCAAGACGAAAGTCACCGGGATGGAAGCGCTCAAGAGTGGTCTGAAGGTGACCTTCGAGGACGAGAAAGGCGAAACCTTCACCGACACGTTCGACAAGGTGCTGGTCGCCGTGGGTCGCAAACCCAATGGCAAGCCGATCGACGCCGACAAGGCCGGTGTCGCCGTGGACGACCCCGGATTCATCGCCGTGGACAGCCAGCAGCGTACCCATGTTCCCCATATCTTCGCCATCGGCGACGTGGTGGGCCAGCCGATGCTGGCGCACAAGGCAGTCCATGAAGGCAAGGTCGCAGCCGAGGTCGCGGCCGGGCACAACCGCCACTTCGACGCCCGCGTGATTCCCTCGGTCGCCTACACCGACCCCGAAGTTGCCTGGGTCGGCGTGACGGAAGCCCAGGCCAAGGCCAGTGGCCTGAAGGTCGGCAAGGGCGTTTTCCCCTGGGCTGCCTCTGGACGGTCGCTTTCACTTGGCCGGTCCGAGGGCATCACCAAGCTGATCTTCGACGAAACCGATCAACGCGTCATCGGCGCTGCCATCGTCGGCCCGAACGCCGGCGATCTGATCGCCGAGGTGGCCTTGGCCATCGAGATGGGGGCCGATGCGGTCGACCTTGGCCACACCATCCACCCGCATCCTACTCTGAGTGAGACGGTCAACTTCGCTGCCGAAATGTTCGAGGGCACGATCACCGACCTGATTCCGCCGAAGAAGCGTCACTGACCGTGATCGGGCGGCCACAGCTGATCGCCCGATGCCTTCCGTCAGCACAGCAACAGGAGCCTGCAATGACCGACAAGAAGCCCACCATGGATTTCAATGAAGCGCTCAAGGCGTTTGATCCGACATCCCTGTTTCCGTTCATGAACTCTCAGGGCATGGCGGACTGGTTCCGCCGTCAGAATGTTGACGGCCTCGATCCCGCCTCAATGCTGAAGATGTGGCAGAAACGGCTGGATGCACTGGCCAGTGCCAACGAGCACGCAAGATCCCTCTACCGGTTGCAGATCGAGCGTCAGTTCCAGATTTTCGACGAGATGACGGCTGCCGCAACAGACAGCATGAAGCGGCTCGACACATCCGTCCGCTCCGAGGCGTCTGGGAACAATATCAAGGTTCTTTCGGACGCGGCCGACAAGGCTCTCGCGCTGATGCAGCGGCTTTCGGAGGAATCGCTGGTGGCGATGACCGAAACTCAGAAACGGTTTGCAGTTGAGGTGGATGCGGCCATCAAGGACTTGCGCGGCGCTTGAGCGACGAGGTCGGGTGACCCCATCCTGTACCGCGACGCGCACAAGAGCATCGGCGCGCTCCTGCTCGTGATCGACCATTCGACCCCGACCATGGTGCGCCACGAATCCGGCACGCCCGAGAATATCGGCTGCGTTGTCACAGACCCCCACACGGCCGGATCGGCCCGACGCTTCTGAGGAGGAAAGATGTCCCAAGTTTTCACATTCGTCATGGCCCTGCTGCCAATCGCCACAGTGTTCCTGCTGCTGGTGGTTCTGGCGCGTTCGGCAAAGCTGTCGATGGGCGTCGCCTATCTGGTCACCGTCGCGACCGCGCTTCTGGTCTGGGGCACCGAGTTCAACAAGATTCTTGGCGCCACCGTGAACGGTGCCGTCACCGCGGTCAGCCTGCTCTACATCATCTTCGGCGCGATCCTGATGTTGTACACGCTGGAGGAAAGCGGCGGCATCCGGTCGATCCGGGCGGGGTTCACCAGCATCTCGCCGGACCGACGGGTGCAGGCGATCATCATCGCCTGGATGTTCGGATCGCTGATCGAGGGGGCGTCCGGGTTCGGCACGCCCGCGGCCATCGCTGCGCCCCTGCTGGTGGCCATCGGCTTTCCGGCCATGGCGGCGGTCTTGGTCACGCTCATCATCCAGTCCACGCCGGTGTCGTTCGGCGCAGTCGGCACGCCGATCCTGGTGGGGGTCAATACCGGGCTTTCGGGTCAGGCGATTGTCGAACAGACCATCGCGCCGATGGCCTTTGGCGAATATCTGTTCGAAATCGCCGTCAAGGTCGCCACGCTGCATGGCCTGATCGGCTTTCTGATCCCGCTTATCATGGTCGGGATGATGACACGGTTCTTCGGTCCCGGCCGGTCCTTCGCCGAAGGCTTCCGCATCTGGAAGTTCGCGCTGTTCGCCGGGCTGGCCTTCACCGTGCCCTACTGGATCATCGCCAGCCTGCTTGGCCCGGAATTTCCGTCCCTGGTGGGCGGCATCATCGGGCTGATGATCGTCGTTCCCGCCGCACGGGCCGGATTCCTGATCCCGAAGGAGGTCTTCGACTTTCCGCCGCGCGAACAGTGGGACGGAAAATGGGTCGGCAAGCTGGACGATCTGGAAGATCACCGCGCCGGGCACAAGATGATGCCGCTGTTCAAGGCCTGGGTGCCTTACATCATCATCGTCCTTCTGCTGGTCGCGACCCGCACGATCCCGGATTTCAAGGCTTGGCTGACCGCACCCGGACAGACTATGGCATTTGACGATCTGTTCGGATCGGGCATCAACGCCCGCGTGCAGTGGCTGTATCTGCCCGGAACGGTCCTGATCCTTGCCTCGTTGTTCACATTCTTCTTCCACGGGATGCGGATTTCAGACTATGGCAAGGCGCTGCGTGCTTCGGGGTCCACGATGATCTCTGCCGCACCCGCGCTGCTGCTGGCCGTGCCGATGGTGCAGGTGTTCATCAACTCTGCCTCGGACACGATGGCGTCGATGCCGATCGTGCTCGCCGAAAGCGTCTCGGCCGTGGTCGGCAATGCCTGGCCGATGTTCGCGCCGCTGATCGGGTCGATGGGGGCCTTCGTGGCCGGATCGAACACCATCTCGAACATGATGTTCTCGCTGTTCCAGTTCTCGACCGCCGAACAGATCGGCCTGGGTGCCGCCGGTGCGGGCCTGGTGGTCGCGCTGCAGGCGATTGGCGGGGCCGCCGGCAACATGATCTGCGTGCACAACGTCGTCGCCGCCTCGGCCACCGTCGGACTGGTGGACCGCGAGGGCGAGATCATCCGCATGACGCTGGTCCCGATGTTCTACTATATCGTCCAGGGCGGCTTTCTGGGGTTTGCCTTCCTGGCGGGCGGGTTGAACCTGTGGTGGCTTGCCGCCATCATCTGGCCGTTGCTCGTGCTGTTCCTGATGTCGCGCAACCGCGGATCCGTTCCTGTTCCCGTTCCCCAAAGCACCTGAGGTCGCCATGCCCGGACAGCCAAACCCCCGCGTCGGTCTTTTCGTGACCTGTCTCGTGGATGCCATCCGCCCCAGCATCGGGTTTTCCGCCATCCAGCTTCTGGAAGAGGCCGGATGCCGGGTCGAGGTGCCGCAGGCACAGACCTGTTGCGGACAGCCCGCGCTGAACAGCGGCGACGAACGGGATTCCGCAGCCCTGGCGCGGCAGACCATCGCCGCCTTCGACGGGTTCGACCATGTCGTCGTGCCTTCGGGGTCCTGCGCGGGGACCATCGTGCACGGCTATCCGGACCTGCTTGCCAAGGATCCTGCCTGGGCGCCCCGCGCCCAGGCCATGGCTGCGAAAACCCACGAGATCACCAGCTTTCTGGTCGATGTCATGGGCTTTCACCCCAAGGGCCGCCGCCTTGCGGCGACGGCTACCTATCACGACAGTTGCGCGGGTCTGCGCGAACTGGGCATCGCCGCGCAGCCCCGCGCGCTTCTGGCCGAGGTCGAGGGACTGGAGATGCGGGGACTTGAGGGCAACGATGTCTGCTGCGGCTTTGGCGGGACGTTCTGCGTCAAGTATTCCGACATCTCGAACGCCATCGTCACCGAAAAGGCCGAGGCGATCGAGCGCACAGGGGCCGACCTTCTTCTGGCGGGCGACCTGGGATGCCTGATGAACATGGCGGGCAAGCTGAAC
Organism: Paracoccus sp. UBA5162; assembly: GCF_002413585.1. Lineage (NCBI taxonomy): Bacteria > Pseudomonadati > Pseudomonadota > Alphaproteobacteria > Rhodobacterales > Paracoccaceae > Paracoccus > Paracoccus sp. UBA5162. The sequence goes on along the minus strand of NZ_DHXG01000016.1, from coordinate 4,297 downwards.
CGCCGGGGCGCAAGGACGCGTTGTTTCCACACCATCGAGGTTCTGGCGGGCCGGGCCGACGGTCCGGCCATCGGCGAGGAGGGCCGGAAACCATGAGCGCATCAGGGGCAGCCGTGCAGGTTTCGTTCAAGGTCCGTGCCAAGTCGGCACTGGCGGACCGGACGCTGAAGATCGCCATCGACCGCACCACCGGCACCGCCGAACGCAAGCGCGCGGTGGCGGTGGCGGCGTTTCCCGAATTCCAGGCCGCCCGCGCCCGTGGCCGCGCGATCAAGGATCACGTGATCGCCCATCTGGATCATTATCTTGAGCAGTTCGAGCGCAACGCCACCGCAGCCGGGGCGACGGTCCACTGGGCGTCGGACGATGCCGAGGCGCGCGCGATCATCACCCGCATCTGCCTGGATGCCAACGCCAGGCTGGTGACGCGGTCGAAATCCATGTTGGGCGAGGAAATCGGCCTGCCGCATGCCTTGGCCGATGCCGGGATCGAGCGGGTCGAGACCGACCTGGCCGAACACATCATCCAGCTTGCCGGAGAGGCCCCCTCACACATCGTCTGGCCCGCGATGCACCGCACCCGCGAACAGGTGGCCGAACTGTTCAAGGTCGCGCATCACCCGCCGCCCGCCGCCGACGATCCCGCCACCATGGTGCAAAGCGCGCGGCGCGAATTGCGCGCCAAGTTCCTGGGCGCCGATATCGGCATTTCGGGGGCGAACTTCCTGGTGGCCGATACCGGCGCCACCTGCACGGTCACGAACGAAGGCAATGCCGAACTGACCACCACGCCGCCTCGCATCCATATCGTCACGGCGGGAATCGAAAAGATCGTGCCCACCACCGCCCATGCCCTGTCCCTGCTGCGTCTGCTGGTGCGGTCGGCCACGGGCGGCGAACTGACGCAATACACCACCTTCCATTGCGGACCCAAGCGTCCCGGCGATGCCGACGGACCGGAAAAAATGCACATCGTGCTGGTGGACAACGGCCGCACCAGGATGATGGCCAACGAGTTCCGCGAGATGCTGCGCTGCATCCGCTGCGGGGCCTGCATGAACCATTGCGTCGTGTATCGCCAGATCGGCGGGCACGCCTATGGCGGCACCTATCCCGGACCGATGGGGTCGGTCCTGACGCCGGTGCTGGACGGGCTGGCCGGATCGCGCGACCTGCCCAATGCCTGCACCATGAACGGCCGCTGCGCCGAAGTCTGCCCGGTCGAGATTCCCATACCCACGCTGCTGCGCGCCTGGCGGATCCGCAGTTGGCGAGAAAAGCTGGAACCGGGAAGCCTTCGCGCCGGCATCGGTATCTGGGCCTTTCTGGCCCGGCGTCCCGGTCTTTACGGGCTGGCCAGCCGGATCGGCGTGCGGGCCCTCCGGTTGTTCGGCAAGGGAGGCTGGATCGCGCGCCTGCCGCTGGCGGGCGGCTGGACGGCCCATCGCGACCTGCCGCGCCCGGCGGGCCGCACCTTCATGGAACAGTATCGCGCCCAGCAGGCACACAAGGGGAGCCGCCCATGACCGCCCGCGACCGCATCCTGTCCGCGATCCGCGCCGCCCTGCCACAGGAACGCCCGGCGCCCGACGCCATCTCCGCCGAGGCCAAGGCCCTGCTGGCCGATCCCGACACCAGCCGCCCCCGACTGGTCGCTGAGGGGCTGTTAGATGCCTTCATCCTGAAGGCTGAGGCGATCAGCACGACGATTGACCGCGTTGGCGGCATGGAAGCCGTTCCCGACGCTGTGCGGCGCTATCTGTCGGGACACGGCCTGTCACTGTCCCTGGCCGTGGAACCGACGCCGGCGCTGACCGCACTCGACTGGACGGGCCTTGACACCGGCACCACTCTTGCCCCGGACCAGCCGGCAGCGCTCGGAAAGGCGCTTTGGGGTATCGCCGAAAGCGGGTCCATGATCGTGCATTCGGGCGCCGATACGCCGATCTTGCTGTCTTTCCTGCCCCTGCATCATATCGTGGTGCTGCAGGAATCCGATATCCTGTCCCATCTCGAGGACTATGCTGCGCAGCTGGCCGAGCGGCCCCATCCGCGCAACGCGATCTTGATCACCGGACCCAGCGGCACGACCGATATCGAGGGGAGCTATGTGCGCGGGGCGCATGGGCCGGGCTTCCTGCATGTGATCCTTGTAGCAAGCACAGACTGACAACCTGCCGGTTGCCAGTCCCCACCACCGCCGGCCGTTGCCAGCAGAGCCGGTCGTCCTAGCTACCCCCAAGGAGACCCGGAATGGACCAAAGCGAAATTGCCGAACAGACCGCCGAATTCGCCAACCTGATGCAGCGCGCGCAGGGGCTGGTACAAGACAGCACCGCGAATGCGATGGCCAAGGCGACAGGGAAAGAGTTCTCGGTGCTGGATTCCGGGACGGTGGCACAGGCCTATGCGCGCGCGGGGATGAAGCTGGCGCAGAACCCGTTTGCGCTGGCGCAGTTCCAGATCGATCTGTGGTCCAATAGCGCCAAGGCCTGGGCCGGGGCCTGGGCGGGCGAGGGCGAGGACAGCAAGGACCGCCGCTTCCGCGACGGGCGCTGGACCAGCGATCCGCTGAGCCGCAGCCTGCGCGACGTGCATCTGGCCATCGAAGGCGCCGCCGACCGCCTGATCGAGACCCTGCCCGAGGGTGACAAGGACAGTCTGCGCGTGCGGTTCTATACGCGGCAATTGCTCAGCGCGCTGTCGCCCAGCAATTACCTGGCGCTGAACCCTGCCGCGCGTGAGCGTTTCCTTGAAACCGATGGCCGCAGCCTGCTGGACGGTTTCCGCAACCTTCTGGACGATCTGGAACGCGGCGGTGGGCGGCTGGACATCAACATGACCGACCGCGCGGCCTTCGAGGTCGGGCGCGATCTGGCCACGACGCCGGGGCAGGTGATCTATCAGAACGAATTGATCCAGTTGATTCATTACGAAACGCTGACCAAGACCCAGTTCAAGCGCCCGCTGCTGTTCGTGCCGCCCTGGATCAACAAATACTATATCTTCGACATGAAGCCCGAAAACAGCCTCGTCCGCTATATGCTGGAGCAGGGCCACAGCGTTTTCCTGATTTCATGGGTCAACCCGACCAAGCAGCACGCGGCGCTGAGCTTCGAGGATTACATGCGCCTTGGCCCGCTGACCGCGCTGGACGCGATCACCGATGCGACCGGCGAGGACGAGTTCGACATTCTCGGCTTCTGCATCGGCGGAATTCTGGTGACGGCGACGCTGGCCTATATGGCGGCCAAGGGCGACAAGCGGGTCAAGACCGCGACGACGCTGGCCACGATGGTCGATTTCACCGATGTGGGCGAGATCGGCGTTTTCATCGACCGTGACCGGCTGAAGGTGCTGCGCGACCACGTGGCCGAAAAGGGCTATCTGGAAAATCACCACCTGCAGGACATGTTCTCGATGATCCGGGAAAATGACCTGATCTGGTCCTTCCACGTGATGAATTACCTGATGGGCCGCAAGCCGCCCGCCTTCGATCTGCTGTTCTGGAACGGCGACAGCACTCGCCTGCCCGCCACGATGCTGCTGTGGTATCTGGAAAAGATCTATATCGAGAACGGATTGCGCAAACCGGGCCATCTGACGATGGACGGCGTGCCCATCGATATCGGCAAGATCGATATCCCCTTCTATGTCTTTGCGACGAAAGAGGATCACATCGCGCCCTGGAACTCGATCTATCCGACGACCGGGCTTCTGGGCGGTGAAACGACCTTCGTGCTGGGCGGATCGGGCCATATCGCGGGGGTGATCAACCCGCCGGCGAAACGGCCGAAATACGGGTTCTGGACCAGCGCGGCTGCCTATCCCGCCGATCCGCAGGACTGGCTGGCCAAGGCCACGCCGCATCAGGGGTCTTGGTGGCCGAACTGGGCGGAATGGATCGAGAGCCACAGCAAGGGCAAGAAGGTTCCGGCCTATGTGCCGGGCAGCGGTAAGCTGAAACCGATCGAGCCGGCACCCGGCAGCTATGTGCGGGCGGGATAATCTCCTTCAGCTTCGGTCTAGATCGTTTTGGGGTAAGCGCGACGGCGTGACCCTATGCAGAGATGCTTGACGGCTGCTGGTTTCTCCATCTTTCCGCCCTACACCCTGATCGAAACGGCCAAGCTCAGCGGAGCCGATCTCAACGCTTGGCTCGCCGACACCCTCGCAAGCATACCAGACTACGAGATCACAAAGGTCGATGAACTGATGCCCTGGCAATGGAACCGGAAGCGGTCAGATCGAACGGTTTCGGCGGTGATGCCTGCTGTCGCGTAGCCCTTTATTGGGC
>NZ_DHXG01000096.1:0-4396 GCF_002413585.1 Paracoccus sp. UBA5162 | reverse complement strand
ATGGAAGTCGTCGGCTATCGCTGAACCGCAACCCGTTGCTCCGGCCCGGCACCCGCGCGGTGCCGGGCCATTTTTCAGGGCCGGGGATGGAAAAGGCCCAGGATCGAAACCGCACGCCCCCCGGTGCTGCCGCGTCTCGGGGCGAATTCCGATCTTGGTGGAGCCGGACCGGGACGAGGCGGCCAGGGCGCAGCTTTTTCGTGACAGCCACGGCCCGGGGCGGTCATGATTCACCGGACAAGACGAGGATGGGAACGGAACCATGATCCGGGTCGAAGACCTGCACAGACATTTCGGCGGCTTCCGCGCCGTCGACGGCGCCAGCCTGACCATCGACACCGGCTCGATCACCGGACTGATCGGCCCCAATGGCGCGGGAAAATCGACGCTGTTCAACGTCATCGCGGGCGATCTTGCCCCCACCTCGGGCCGCGTCTTCATGGATGGAGAGGACATCACCGGCCTGCCCCCGCATGAATTGTTTCACAAGGGTTTGCTGCGCACCTTTCAACTGGCCCACGAATTCGCCTCGATGACCGTCCGCGAGAACCTGATGATGGTTCCCGGCGGTCAGAGCGGCGAGACGATCTGGAAGACCTGGTTCCAGCGCGGCCGGATCGACCGCGAAGAGGCGGCCTTGCGAAAGCGCGCCGATGAGGTTCTGGATTTCCTGACCATCCGTCACCTGAGCCATGAAAAGGCGGGCAACCTGTCGGGCGGGCAGAAAAAGCTGCTGGAACTGGGCCGCACGATGATGGTCGATGCCAAGGTCGTGTTCCTCGACGAGGTCGGCGCGGGCGTCAACCGCACCCTGCTGGGCACCATCGCCGATGCCATCATCCGCCTGAACCGCGAGCGCGGCTATACCTTCTGCGTGATCGAACATGACATGGATTTCATCGGCAAGCTGTGCGATCCGGTCATCGTGATGGCGCAGGGTCACGTGCTGGCGCGGGGCAGCGCGAAGGATATCATGAGCAATGAAGAGGTGATCGAGGCCTATCTGGGCACCGGGCTGAAGAACAAGGACATGGTGGGCGCATGAGCGATCAGGCTTTCGGCAATCGCGGCAACCGCGACGCCTCGGTGGTCAATCCCCGCCCCGCGGGAACCTTCGAGGGCAGCCGCAAATCCGGGGCGGCCGGGCCGGGCCGCAGGGACGATCCGTTCCTGATCGGCGAAGGCATGTCCGGCGGCTACGGGCGCGGCCCCGACATCCTGCACGATTGCACCATCGCCGTCGAAAAGGGCGAGATCGCGGTCATCGTGGGTCCGAACGGCGCCGGCAAATCCACCGCGATGAAGGCGATCTTCGGGATGCTGGATCTGCGCGAAGGCAGTATCCGTCTGGACGGCCGCGACATCACCGCGTTGAACCCGCAGGATCGCGTCAGGGCCGGAATGGGCTTTGTTCCGCAGGTCAATAACACATTCCCATCAATGTCCTGCGAAGAAAACCTTGAAATGGGCGCATTCATCCGCGACGACGATATCGCGGATACGATGGCGCAGGTCTATGATCTGTTCCCGATCCTGAAGGACAAGCGCCGGCAGGCGGCGGGCGAATTGTCGGGCGGCCAGCGCCAGCAGCTTGCCGTGGGCCGCGCCCTGATGACCCGACCCAGCCTGCTGATGCTGGACGAACCGACGGCCGGTGTCAGCCCGATCGTGATGGACGAATTGTTCGACCGCATCATTGCCATCGCGCGCGGCGGCCTGCCGATCCTGATGGTGGAACAGAACGCCAAACAGGCCATGGCGATCGCCGACAAGGCCTATGTGCTGGTCCAGGGCGCCAATGCGCATACCGGTTCCGGCAAGGAACTGATGGCCAATGACGAGGTGCGCCGCACCTTCCTGGGGGGCTGAGACATGGACATTGCGAACGCCCTTGTCGTGTTCCTGAACTTCGTGTTCATTCCCGCCGCGGCCTATGGCGCGCAACTGGCGCTTGGGGCGCTCGGGGTGACGCTGATCTATGGCATCCTGCGCTTTTCGAACTTCGCCCATGGCGACACGATGGCGTTCGGCACCGCCGTCACCATCCTCGTCACCTGGGGCCTGCAGGCGCTTGGCGTCTCGCTGGGGCCGCTGCCCACGGCGCTGCTGGCCCTGCCGGTTGGGATTGCGGCGACGGCCGCGTTGGCGCTGGTGACGGATCGGGCGGTCTATCGATTCTACCGCGTCCAGAGAGCGGCGCCGATCATCCTGGTCATGGCCTCGGTCGGCGTGATGTTCCTGATGAACGGGCTGACCCGGTTGCTGATCGGAGTCGATGAACAGCGTTTCGCGGACGGCGCCCGCTTTGTCATCAATGTGCGCGACTTCAAGGCGATGACCGGCCTGCAAGAGGGCCTGGCCCTGAAATCGACGCAGGCGCTGACCGTCGTGGTCGCGGTGATCGTGGTCTGGGCGCTGTTCTGGTTCCTCAATCGCACCCGGTCGGGCAAGGCGATGCGCGCCTATTCCGACAACGAGGATCTGGCGCTGCTGTCGGGCATCGACCCGGACAAGGTCGTGCGCATGACCTGGATCATCGCCGCCGGCCTGGCGACCATCGCCGGCGTGCTGTACGGCCTGGACAAGGCGTTCAAGCCCTTCAACTATTTCCAGATCCTTCTGCCGATCTTCGCCGCCGCCATCGTCGGCGGCCTGGGCAGTCCGCTGGGCGCCATCGCCGGCGGTTTCGTCGTGGCCTTTTCCGAGGTCGCGATCACCTATCCATGGCTGAAAGTGGTGGGCTATCTGTTCCCGGACTGGCAGCCGGGCGGGTTGCTGCAGCTTCTGGGCACCGAATACAAGTTCGCCGTCAGTTTCGTCATTCTGATCGTGGTGCTGCTGTTCAAGCCGACCGGCCTGTTCCGCGGCAGGTCGGTCTAGAAGGGGGTCGCCATGTCCAACACTCGTCAGGCCAACACCTCCAGCCGCTGGCGCGCGCCGCTGCTGTTTCTGGCGCTTGCGGTGCTGTTCGTGCTGGAGGGCACGGTGCGCAACGCGATGTTTTCGGGCAGCTGGAACACTGCGCTCGGCATTCTGAACATGGGCCTGATCTCGGCCATCACCGCGCTTGGGGTGAACATGCAATGGGGCTATGCGGGCCTGTTCAACGTGGGCGTCGTGGGCTTTCTGGCGCTTGGCGGGCTGGCGCCGGTCCTGGTCGCGACCGCCCCGGTGGACGGCGCATGGCAGGCGGGCGGCCCGCGCATCCTGCTGGGGCTTGCCCTGGGCATTGGCACGCTGGCGCTGGCGGCGCAGGCCTGGAAGCGCATGGCCCGGGGGCGGCTGCGCGGCTTGGTGCTGCTTGCGATCCTGATTGCGGGCTTCATCGCCTATCGCGCCATCTTCGACCCGGCCGTCATCGCGATCGAGGCCAACAACCCCGCCCGCCACGGGAATATCGGCGGCCTGGGCCTGCCCGTCCTGCTGTCATGGGCGGTGGGCGGGGTCTTTGCCGCCGCCGCCGCCTGGGCGGTGGGCAAGGTCGCGCTTGGGCTCCGCTCGGATTATCTGGCGATCGCGACGCTGGGGATCGGCGAGATCATCGTGGCGGTGCTGAAGAACGAGGACTGGCTGGCCCGTGGCGTCAAGAACGTCACCTCGATCCCGCGACCCGTCGCCTACGAGATCGACCTGCAACAGAACCCGGCCTTCCAAAGCTTTGCCAACCGCCTGTCGATGAGCGCGGCCGAGGCATCCGGCATCTGGGTCAAGATCAGCTATCTCTCGCTGTTTCTTGTGGTGCTGCTGGTGGTGATCCTGCTGGCCGAACTGGCGCTGAAATCGCCCTGGGGGCGGATGATGCGCGCCATCCGCGACAACGAGACCGCGGCCGAGGCGATGGGCAAGGATGTCACCGCGCGGCATTTGCAGGTCTTCGTGCTGGGCTCGGCCGTGATCGGGATCGCGGGGGCGATGATGATCACGCAGGACGGGCTGATGGCGCCGGTCGGCTATAACCCGCTGCGCTATACCTTCCTGATCTGGGTCATGGTGATCGTCGGCGGGTCGGGCAACAATTGGGGTGCGGTCCTGGGCGCGGTCCTGATCTGGTTCCTGTGGATCAAGGCCGAGGTCTGGGGACCGGCGCTGATGGGCCTGCTGGTCCTGCCCCTGCCCGATGGCGGGTTGAAGGCGCATCTTCTGGACAGCTCGGCCCAGATGCGCTTCATCGCGATGGGCCTCGTCCTGCTGCTGGTGCTGCGCTTCGCGCCCCGCGGGCTGGTGCCCGAGCGGTAGATCGGCCCCCGGCGGCCGTGCCCGCGCCGAACCTGCGCCGCATTTGCGGCCCGACCAAAGAGCGCGCTGCGACAGAGGGTGCTCACGCGCCGCCCCTCTTGCGCGGCTGCGCAACCGCCCTTAAAGCGCATCCATGACCCAGCACCAGCGCCTTCTGATC